>DASVAI010000111.1:0-3942 GCA_036376445.1 Acidobacteriaceae bacterium | reverse complement strand
GGGGTGTCGACGATGTTGATCTTGGAGCCCCGGTAGTGGATCGCCGTGTTCTTGGCCAGGATGGTGATGCCGCGCTCTTTCTCGAGCTCGTTCGAGTCCATGACGCGCTCGATAATTGTCTCGTTGCTGCGGTAGGTGCCGGCCTGGCGAAGCATTGCATCGACCAGCGTGGTCTTGCCGTGGTCGACGTGGGCGATGATGGCGATGTTGCGGATGGTGCTTGACACGGCGGTGCGGTTCTCTCTTCCTTGATGCCTTCTGGATGCGCTGCTTTTGAGGAATCAGGAGGGGGACCCCCCTCCCCCTCCCGCTGCGGGAGGCCGGCTTGTAAGCTACTGATAGACGGTGACTTAGCCCCTCTCCCGAGAGCTAAAGTCGTCTTTCTACATAGCTTATCGCTAAATTCGTCATTCCATTCCGGTTAGAGGCACGCTAACTGCGAGGTGCGTTGATGTTTGGCCTGGCCTGGAATGGCTCTATTTCCAGTGTAGCGGATGCAGAGAATTAATTGGCACGAATCATGCGATTCGCGGAGCGGCGGTAATGCAATGTGGTCGCCTCGCTCCGACTGAATACACCACCCTACGCCTACGGGTAGGATGGGCACCTGTTTCTTTCTGCTTACCAGATTCCTTTGAGCGACCAGGCCTGTTGCTGCGCGATGCGCCATAGGCCGCCGAGAGTGATGGCGACGGCTGGTTCCATCGTGGTGCGCTGGTAGTAGCGCTGGGTGATGGCGTGCCGGTGGTTGAGGAAGATTTCCGCTACGGAGTGGTCGAGGAAGATGTGCAGGTCGAGCGGGGCGGCGGCGAGGCCGGTGATCTTTTTGCCCCCGATTTGGATCGTGTTCGCGGGTAGCTGAGCGTCCCCGGACGAATGGCCGTAATAGAGCCCAGTATGGCCAGCGCGAAGCAGGATGGCGGCGCCCTGATTGTCGACGAAGGATTGTTCGAATGCTGATCCGTTGGGCTCGAGCGTCAACTGGATTTCCTGCGCAGCCGTGGGGAGCCGTTTCACTGCTGCGCCCATGCGGGGTTTCGTTCGGAGCGAGGCGACTTCCGTGGCGGGTTCCATGACGAGTTGATTGCCAGCAATCGAAAGGCGGCGTGGCAGGGACATCATGCCGGCCCAGCCGGCGGCGCTGTACTCGGCCTGGGGACGCGTCTCAGTGATCCAGCCCCATAGGATGCGGTTGCCGTGGGCATCGAGCTGCGTCTTCGGGGCGTAGTAGGCGCCGTGATCGAGAATGCCTTCCGATTCTGCGTGGAAGAGCATCGTCGCGCGATCGAGCGTACCGATCCGCCAGATGGTCTTGCCTTCAGTGGAGTGGATGAGGACGTGTTTGCCGCCCTGCGTATCACCGAGCGGGAAGAAGTCGGGGCACTCCCACATTTCGCCGGTATCGACTGGATTCGCGCCGGGCTTGCCGCTCCACTTGCCCTGCGCGAGCGGATGGAGGTACTTCCATTGGCGCAGGTCGGCAGATTTGTAGAGGAGGACGTTGCCGCCGATGCCGCGCTGGCCGGAGGCGACGACCATGTACCAAAGCTTGTCGTGGTCGTCATACCACGGCGAGGGATCGCGGAAGCCGGTGACCTCCATGCCTGCGGGCAGCGCGGCGATGACGGGCTGGGGCAGCTTGCGCCAGTGGCGGAGCGCATCGTCTTCGCCGATGGCGAGACATTGCGTCTCGCGGAGATTGCTGTTGCCGTCGCGGAGTGTGGCCTGATCGGGCGGGACCTTCTGCACGCCGGTATAGAGGAAGGTGGGCCTGCCATCGGAGACGACCGCGGTGCCGGTGAAGCAGCCATCCTGATCCGGGCCGCCGGGCGTGGGGGCGAGCGCGATGGGCTCGCGATGCCAGTGCACCATGTCGGGCGAAGTGGCGTGGGCCCAGTGCATATCGCCCCAAACGGCGGCGTTCGGGTTGTACTGATGAAACATGTGATAGCGGCCCTTCCAGTAGATGGGGCCGCAGGGGTCGTTCATCCAGCCGCGCGCGGGTTGGAGATGGTATTGCGGGCGCATGGGGTCGCGGGCGATCTGGGCATTGCTCAGATCGAGTGCGTTGAGTCTGCGGGTGAGCGCTGCTCCGGTGGTGAGAGCGAGGGTCTGGAGGATGGTTCGGCGGGTGGGCATCGGGATTTCCGAGAGCATCCAGTATCGCAGCGAAGCGAAGAAACTGCGCACCTTCGCGGCGTTCTATCGAAGATGCACGTCGAAAGAATGGAAATTGGAGGTCGCTTCGCCCCAGCCCCTATGCGCCTAGCGTGGCCTCGCCAGGAGCGCACGCAGCGAAGACTTTGTTCACGCAGGAATGATCTTTTCCCGTCGCAGCCGATCGAAAAGGTCAAAGAAAGATGCGCGAGTTTCCTGATAGGGCGTGAAGCCAAGCAGGCGGCTCTTGGTCATGTCATTCACCGATTCCAGTTGGCGACCCAGGTCGCCGTCGGTGTGCCACCAGGAAGCGAGCTTGTCGATATCGCGCTCGGCGAGAGCATGCTTGTCGGCGATCGACTGCCAGAGGGCACCTGCATCTGCAAACTTTGTGGCGAGGGGCTGGATCGGGTCCGGTGGGCCGACTGGCTCAACGCCGAAGTACGAAGCGAGTTGCGGCCACAGCCATCGCCAGCGGAAGATCTCTCCGTTCACCACATTGAAGGCCTGATTGCGGGCCTGCGGAGACAGCGCGGCCCACTCCAAATGATGTGCGAGAAGCCGCGCGTCTGTCACATCGGTGAGCGAATTCCACTGCAAATGAGAGCCGGGAAAGACGAAGGGCTGGCCAGTCTCGCGACAGATAGTTGCATAGACGGCGAGTGTGACGCCCATATTCATTGCATTGCCCAACGCGTAGCCAACGATGGTGTGCGGCCGGTGAACGCTCCAGCTAAAGCCGCCGCGCTCTGCTGCTGCGAAGAGAATGTCCTCCTGGGTGTAGTAGAAGTTTTCGCCCGGCAGTCTCGGCGTGTCCTCGCGAAAAGGCGTTTCAGCGGCAGTCTGACCGTAAGCCTCAAAGGGGCCAAGATAATGTTTGGTCCCAGTCACGAGAGCGGCGTGAGCCAGGCTTTTGGCACCCTCGAGTGCAGCGAAGAGATGACGGGTCATGCCTCCGTTGACGCGGACATTTTCGGCCTCCGTGGGCTGGCGCAACCATGTGCAGAGAAATACGTGAGTGGGATAGATGGCCGCGAGCGCGTTTCGGACGGAACTCTCATCCTGTAGGTCAGCGGTGATAGGAACAATTCCATCGACTGCTGAAGGCTTTCTGGCGAGGCCGTAAACGCGCCAACCTCTCCGTACAAGGTGCGAGGCCAGGTTGCCACCGACGATACCGGTAGAACCAACGACGAGCGCCGTGCGATCGCTTTCAGACGGAGTGGAGGAGGCATGCTTCGATGCCGAATCAGTACCAAACGCCATACCGTTAGGGATGTCTGGATCCGCGGAACGATTCAGCCGCGGGGACTAAGCGGCGGCGTGGCAAGCTACATGCCGGTATTCGGGGGTGAAGCCTAGCGCGCGGGCGTGGTCGAGGAGGCGTTCGAAGTCGAGGGAAATGGTGGCGCCGGCTTTCTGGGTCACTTCGTCTTCGATGGGGAGATCGAAATCGTCGGCGCCGTAGCGAAGGCCTTCGAGAGCGGCGGCGTTTTGCGTGAGCACGGAGGTGCGGATGCGCGGGATGTTCTCGAGATAAATGCGGGAGAGCGCGAGGTGTCGAAGATATTCCTGCGTGGTGATCTCGATGCCGCCGAGTTGCGTGAAGAAGGGTTTGTAGGTCCAGCAGAGGAAGCTGGCGAGGCCGCCGTTGATCTGGCTAACTTCGTCTTGGAAGGCGCGGGTGCGCTCGAGGTGCTCGATGCGCTCGTCGAGCGATTCGTCGAATCCGATCACCATGGTAGCGGTGGTGCGGAGGCCGGCTTCGAGGATGGCGCGCTGGGC
>DASVAI010000109.1:0-5620 GCA_036376445.1 Acidobacteriaceae bacterium | reverse complement strand
GCCGATTCGAGCGAGAAGCCGACCGCGTGCGCGTGGCCGCCGAAGCGGACGAAGACATCGTGGCAGCTTTCTAATGCTTCGAGTAGATGGAAGCCTGCAATCGAACGGCCGGAGCCGTGCGCCTCGCCGTCTTCGTGGGCGACTACAAGCGCCGGATGCCCGGTACGATCCACCACACGCGAGGCCAGGATGCCGAGCACACCACGATGCCATCCCTCGCCATCGATGACGAGACAACCCTGTCGGTCGATGGTGCCGTCGGCCAACATCGCGTCGATCTGGTCGAGCACGGCTTTCTCGGCGGCGCGGCGATCGGAATTGAGTTGATCGAGCTTTTGCGCGAGCGTGCGGGCACGCTCCGGATCCCGCGTAGTGAAGAGCTCGACCACGTCCGAGGCCACGTCCATGCGCCCAGCGGCATTGATGCGCGGGCCGATGCGGAAGCCGAGGTCGGATGCGCTCAATGGCTTCCGTGCCGGATCGAGCTGTGCGACCTCAAGCAGAGCGCGTAGCCCGACATTTACGGGGCGCCGCAGGCCATCCATGCCCAGGCTTGCGATCACGCGGTTTTCGCCAAGCAGGGGCACGGCATCGGCAACCGTGGCGATCACCAGCATCTTCAGAAAAGATGGCAGCAGCTTTTCGCGGGCGCGCTCGGCATCGCTGGCTTCGAGCAGCGCCTGTGCCAGCTTGAACGCCACACCTGCGCCGCACAGATGCTTGCAGGGGTAGGCACAATCCGGCTGGTTTGGGTTCAGGATCGAGAGCGCGCGGGGCAGGCCCATGGCCGCTTCGGGCAGGTGATGATCGGTGACGATCAGATCGAGCGCGAGCCGCGCTGCTTCGTCAGCAGCGGCAAAGGCGCGGATACCGGTGTCCACGCTGATGACCAGCCGCACGCCGTCCGCCGCGGCACGCGTCAGCACCTCAGCCTGCATGCCGTAGCCATCGCGCAGCCGATGCGGGATGTGGTAGCGCACCGTGCCGCCGAGTATCTCGATTGCGGTCTTCAGCAGGACAATGGCGGTTGTGCCATCGACATCGTAGTCGCCATAGATCAGGATCGGCTCGCGCGCCGCAATCGCCTGCTGGATGCGCGCGACCGCCGCGGCCATGCCGTGCAGCGCATAGGGATCGAGCAGATGATCGAGCGCCGGATGCAGGAACTGCGCGGCAGCAGCGCCATCCATGACGCCGCGCTGCAGCAGCAGACCGGCAACAGGGCCGGGAATGCCTGCCGCCTTCGCCAGCGCATCCACGGCCGCCGGGTCAATTTCAGGCAGCACCCAGTGCGCGTAAGCAGGCGAATGGGCCGGAACGCTCGCGGCTGTCGTCACTCGGCCGTTCTCATTCTTCGTCCGCGTCCTCGTCGATGACGATATCGCCTACGCTCTCCAACGATTCGAGCAGCGCCTGGTAGCGGTCGTACCACTCGGTCGAGGTCTCGTGCAGAAACATGATGCCCTGATGGGCAAAGCCGATCTGCACAAAGCCGGTCTTGCCGACGTAGTTCACCAGCTCTTCGACTTCGTCGGAGTCGGGCATCTCGTCGGGGAAGTTGAAGTCGCGCAGATCTTCGGCGAGCGCCTGCAGGTCTTCTTTTTCGAGCGTGATGTCGCTCATGGTGAGGAAGGGCGCCTGGGCGGCCTTCGCCATCTCGACGAAGTCCTTCCAGCTATCGGGATTCTGTTCGTCCTCCCACAGGACCGAGGGCACGTCTTCCATCACGAAGCCGGGCAGGCGCTTCATGCCGTGGCCTTCGATGAACGCGATCATGTCGTCTTTCAGGGAGTGCAGGTTTTCTGTTTGCATCATGCCGTCGCCTATTCTCGCAGATGGCGGCGGAGGAAATCCGGACGGATTTCCCGTACCCTGAAAACAAGGGGAGTTCAGGATTTGGCAACATTCGAGAAGCATCTGTTTATCTGCACGAACCAGCGGGAGCCCGGGGCCGCGCGGGGCTGCTGCTCGCCGGATGGCAACGGCGAGCTGCAAAAGCTCTTCAAGGAGGCGATCGGCGCCGCCGGGCTGAAGGCTACTATTCGCGCCAACAAGGCCGGCTGCCTCGATCAATGCGAGCACGGGCCAACCGTGGTGGTCTACCCGGAGGCGGTCTGGTACGGCTTCGTGCAGCCGGAGGATGTGGCAGAAATCGTCGAAGAGCACGTGCGGCAAGGCCGGCCGGTGGAGCGGCTGCGGCTTGCGGAAAGCTGCATCAACACGGCGTCGTGCCCGCATAAACCGCGCAAACAGTAGAGGTTCCGCGCCCAAAGCAGCGGGTGCGGTTATGCTAATATCCGGATTGACGATCGATGATTTTCTCCAACGAATATGTGGGCTACCTGGCTCGCAAGACAGTCAGCGGGCTCATCCAGGCAAAGGTCATCCAGACGGCGAAGCCGCAGCTCCTATCCGAGCGCGTAGCCGCCGGGCTGCTTGACGAGCTGAAACTCGAAGACCGCATTAACGAAGAGGTCCGTCTGATTCTGGAGACCTACCAGGAAGACATGCGGCGCACCGGCGCGAGCTATCCAGAGATGTTCAAGAAGGTAAAGATGGAGCTGGCGCGCAAGTACAAGGCGGTGCTGTGAGAATCTCCCGGGACAAGCTGAACAAGCTGGCGCACGTGGTGGCCGACACTCTGGCCGAGACCGACGAATGCGAGTTCCTGGAGGACCGCAACACGGTCCGGCAGGAAGCGCGCAAAGTGCTCGAGGCGCTGCTTCTGGAAGAGACCAGGATCGATGAGGCTGCGCGGCTGAAGATCTCGTCGCAGCGCAAGATTATCCCCGAGGGCTCAATGGAGTGGGACATCCTCTACCGCAAGTACTACAACGATGAAGTCAAGAAGCTTGGGATCTAGAGCCCTGGTTCCAGGCTTCCGCCGGGCGGCTGCCCAGCGCATCCGGAATGATCGTACCCACGCCATGGGCCTCTTTTCCTTCCATCTGCTGATCACCGTGTAACGGATCGGCTTCGGGCAGAATCCGGTTCACCTGCGCCAGCACTGCATTCGTCAGGCTTGGGGCAAGGTGCGCAAATGCCGCCGTCGCCGTGGCCCATGGCGAGATGAGCAGCTCGCTCTTGCGATCCAGGATGGCGCGAACGATCTCCCGAGCTGCCTTGTGCGCAGGAACGGCCAGTCCCGGCAGGGTCGCGCCAACGCCAAACCAGCCGAACTCGTGATCCTGCCGCCCGCCAAACTTTGCGTGCAGGTGCGAGCCCGTCCGCATCAGCCACGGACACACAGTCAGCACGTGAATGCCTTTGGACCGCAGCTCTGCATGCAGTCCGCGCGAGAACCCCACCAGCGCGAACTTGCTGGCGGTGTAGGGCAGCAGGTGGGGAACGGCGATCAAGCCGCCGATGGAAGCGATGTTGACGATGATGCCGGTACCGCGCCGGAGCATCTCCGGCAGAACGGCCTGGGTGGTGTGGAGCGGGCCATAGAGGTGCGTATTCATCGCCTCCTCAAAGCGCCGCACAGACTGGTTCGCCAGCGGGGCCACCGCGATAATTCCGGCGTTGTTCACCAGGATGTCGATCGGGCCCAGGGTGCGAGAGGCATCCGCGACCGCCGACTCGACGGTGGATGGGTCAGTCACGTCGCATCGCACGGCTGTCACAGCAGATCTCCCGGAGAGAGCCAGCCCTGCCAGACGCCGCTCGGCTTCGGCGAGCGTGTCTGTATCCCGTGCGGATATAGCTACCCGGGCGCCTGCGCGCACGAAGTCTTCTGCCAGGGCGAGGCCCAGCCCACGCGACCCGCCGGTGATGAACACGACCTTGCCGGCGAGCAGCCGGGTGTGGCTGCGTGCTCTTCGCGAAGCCAGTGTTGCGGCGATACCCAGCAGCCCAAAGGCGGCTGTGGCAGCGATTTTGCGTGGACCAGTGGCCATTGGCATTCCTTTCAGGGGCTCGGCGCGAACTTTATGACAGAGAAGAAGTTTGTTAGAGTAATCGAGGTGGATGGCCCCATCCCACTTTGATGCGTGGCGCTATCGTTCAGGGGTTAGGACGCGGCCCTCTCAAGGCTGAAACATGGGTTCGATTCCCATTAGCGCTACCAAATGAGATTTGTCGACAGAATTGACCTTGGAACCTATCTCATAAATCGACGAGCCGGGTTGGCCACGCCGTCGGCCTAACTTCCTTATTGCCGGTTATTAGTCGCTCAGAACTCGATTTCTGGCTCGGCGACTACTGTGGGCTAACGATCGCTCAGAACACGACCTTGATGAGCCGCGTAATCAGTTCTTCGAGTGAGAAGACGGTAAGGAGCAGCGGCACAAACGGGGCTGCTGTGGCAGCGGCCAGGTGAGTAATGTCGTTCAGTTTGATCGGCAGCGTTCGCATCTCACCGATAACGCTATAACTGTTGCCCAGATCAGCCAGCGACTGGATGTCGCCGGACCCAAGCAGTTCCTCATTCTGCGAGGGCCCGACGCTGACCCACTTGCGTTCGAACTCATCTACGTAATCCTGCGCGATCTGACCGTATTCCGCCAATCCTCTTCTCTTTGCCCGAGCCAACTTGGGGGTAAATACCAGAAGCGGACAGAGGCTCGCGAACACGAAGAATGCTACGAAGCCTCCGATCTGCAGCTTGAATGACATGAGGTGCTGGCCGTGGTACAGCACACGGCTGGCAACCACGCCCGCCAGCATCGCACCCTGTGCAAAGAGCAAAGGCCCATATGCATAGGAGGCCCGGCCCAGGAACGCAAGCCCCCCGCAACGATCAGGGTGCGTAGGAGCAAGATGCAGATTGAGCCTCGACACCTGCCAAAGAAATCGAAACCAGATGAAGAGCCTCAGGTACCAGCGCAAAAGTACAAACTGAACGATAGGTATGCTGACAAAGACGTACCAGTAGCCTGCGGGAGTCAGGTGCCAGCGCCCCCCCGGCGTCGCGTACCACGTATCGGAGATGATCGGGATTCTGCTGCTCCATAACCAAAGACCAAGCGTGTAGACGATTACGAGCAGTCCAATTTCAATTGAGTTGGAGTTGCGCAGCCCGACCGCTGAGTCAATCGCGCTGTCAAAACGCGCCACGTCTTCCCCGAAGACAATACGCCGCTCGATGAAGCGGCGGACCGCCGGAGTCAGTCGCGAATGCACAATCAGCTCCGCGCAGATGAGCACCGGAAGCGCGACCAGAAACCTCGCGTGAACCTCGACATCGCGGAGAAAGGAAATCTCCACGAATCTGCCAGAGAATTGGTCCTTCATTGACAGCAGCAGCAGGGGCAGCCAGGCGATCCCAGTGATAAAAATGACTCGCCGATAGAGCAGCCCAAGCGCATCCTCGGTCAGTCGCGACCTCAGAAGCAATTGAAAGAGCGGACCCCCGGTAACGAGCGAAAAGTCGCGCGCCGCTCCGCGAAAGTGGTCCGATATACGGGACGCATTCTTTCCCGACACCTCTTCTGCGGTTGCCACGGCTATGACCTCCCGGGTTCCGGGGAAGCTCAGAGGAAATCATCGTAGGGTCCAGAACGTTCGACCGAAACTATCAATTCTTCCAGTTGGAAGATAACAACTCTTCCAGCCCTAACCCGCGCAATACCTTTACTTATAGCCTCTTCCCCAGTAGTAGTCGTACCTCACGCTGACG
>DASVAI010000107.1:0-6108 GCA_036376445.1 Acidobacteriaceae bacterium | reverse complement strand
CGCGGTCCTGCTCTTCGCGCTCTTCGCGTCCACCGTGTTTGGTATCACGCAGCGCAGCGAACCGCGAGCCATGCTGCGCTACGGCATCTACTGCTTCGTGCTGTTCGCCGGGTCCGTAATCGTCGCGAGCTGGATCATGTACTTCATCCATCGCTAAACCGTTTTCACAATTGATCTAAGCCATGGAAGTCATGCGGAGCAGCTTTTCCGTCAAGAAAAGCTGCTCCTTGCTGCTGTTGGCTGGGCTCAGTAATTGTGAAAACGTTCTAGTTTCGTTGCCACACCATCGCGTCGAAGCTGTGCCGCGACTTGAATCCCATCCGCCTGTAGAGCAGGAGCGCCTCCTCATTTCCTTCCGTCACCGTCAGCGAAATGTAATGAAGCCCCTGGGCAGCGAGCGCCTGCATACACTGCGTCAGCAGCAGGCGCCCCAGCCCGGCATGGCGCAGGCTCGGATCGATGCAGAGTTGTGTGACGTGGCCGGTATCGATATTCACCCGTGAGCACAGTACGACTCCGGCTAAGTCTTCGCTATCGCGCCGCGCAAGAACCATCGATGTGGAAGGGTCGAACTGACCGCAACCGGGGAAGCGCACGATATTGTGCAGGAATCGCAGCGACCCGGATGTGGTGCGGTATTGGTCATTGATCACACTGTCCAGATGCCCCTGGTAAGCGAGCGCGATGAGTCGCCCGGCCGCGGCAAAATCGTTCTCACGCCAGCCGCGAAAGTGCAGCGAGGGCGGGATCGCAACAGTGGTATGACGCTCCGCTTTCAAGGGTCGCTCCATGAAGACGCGGGGATAGTAATGGAAGCCGCTTCGCGTGAAAATGTCGCGGAACTGACCCTGCGGATGCAGCAGCAGTTGTGTCTCCACGCGGCCGGTTCCCGGTGTGTTCTGCAGCAGTTCCAATGTATGTTCCAGAAGCCGCCCTTCAATGCGACTGGACCGATCGCGGGCATCTGCGCTTGCAAACACGTCTCCGATCACCGCTTTTTGTTGCTCATACACGCAGAAAACATAGCCGACCGGCCGTCCATCCTCCGTAGCCACGAAGCCGGGAAGAATGCGCGAGTCCAGATAATCCAGAAGCAGTTGCGCGGAGGTGCGATAGTCCCAGCGAAGCCGGCGCTGCCAGACGTCGGTCTCCTCGGTGAGAAGATCACGAAGAGACGAAGCCGAGAAGTGACGGAGGTCGAGCACGTCCTGGCGGGTCAAGGCGCTTTTCGACAAAGACGCGGCCAATCTGTGCTCTCCGGAGGGCAGGCCCCAGCTTAACAGCGAGTGTAAGCGCGGCCTTCCGGCACTTGCAAAGAGAGAAGCACGATCCTGCGGTTACTTGTGTGGTGATGCGGTAGTGCTGTCGGTGCCCAGCGCATCTACCTGGTATACCGAGACATGCTGCGCCGGATATGCAAACAGCGGCCGATAGGAACGCGTCGCCAACAGCGTTTTCAGCTCCGGAAGCGCAATATCCCGAACCACCAAGATATGGGCTTCCGGCGGCACACCGTCCTTCTCATAGTCCAGAACGCGATGATCGCGATAGAACGAAAGACCGAACTCCAGGTCGCGCCGCACCCGCAGGATCGCAACCGGCTCATGCGGGGTCATTTGCGAGAGCTGACGGGCCAGAGGCCGCGCCGAATACGTCACGTCAATGAGCTGGATCGTGCGCTTGGTCTGACGAATCCCGGGTAGACCAAAGAAGGGACCGACACCAAACAGAAAAAAGACCAGCACCACCAGAGGAACCATCGTCGCGATACGCAGTCGTTTCACGCCAAATTTGCCTACCACGACCAGAATGAGCACAACGCTGGCGATTCCGGTTACGATCGCCGAGGTCATCACGCGTACCGGCGGTATTCCACCCGACGCATGAAAGACGATCCAGGGCAGCAGAAGCACCAGCGTCACGGTCGCTCCTGCGAGCAATGCGTGCAGCACCAGCAGCCATGATCGAATACCCTTTTCCGCCTGACGCAGCCGGTTGAGATAGTCGCCGGTCAGGATCGTGAGCGGCGGTAGGGAAGGGAGTATGTAGCCGGGCAGCTTGGACCGCGAGAGCGAGAAGAAGACGATAGGGAATAGCGTCCACAACACCAGGAACTCGGGGAAAGCGTCTCCCCATCGCGCGTGGCTCACGTATCGGTTCTTCGCCAGCCTCGCCCTCCACTCATTCACAGATTCGATCGCCGCGTCCACCAGCGCGCGGATCGCCACCACCGTCCACGGCATCAGAGCCAGCACCATCACGGCCAGGTAATACCAGATCGGCTGTTCGTGCTCGTAAAGATTGGTCGCGAAACGCTCCAGGTTGTGTTCCAGAAAGAAGACGCGCAGGAACTGCGGATTCCGCCTGCTGACCGCGATATACCAGGGCAGCACCATTGCCAGATACAGAAGGATGCCCGGCACCCAGATCGTACGTCGCAGAAGAGACCACTCGCGCCGGAGAGCAATGAAGGCGAAGATGATCGCCATCGCAAGGAACGGCGCGACGGGCCCTTTCGCCAGCGTGGCTGCGCCGTTGAAGAAGTAGAGATCGAAGAGCCAGAACTTCTTGTCCGTCTCGTACCAGGCATACCAACCGAGCATGCCGATGCAGAACGGAGCGGCAAGCTGCATGTCGGTGGAGGCGCCGCGCGCAAACGCGATAATGCCGGCGCAACTCGCTGTGATCAACGCGGCATCCAGTTGGCCGCCCGGCCGGAAGCGGCGGATGTGCAGGTAAATCAGGGAAATCAGAATGAACGCAAAGCTGGCCGACGGCAGGCGCGCCGCCCAGTCATGCACGCCGAATTCTTTGAAGGAAAACATGGCGCGCCAGTAATAGAGCGCCGGTTTCTCCAGCCATGGTTTGCCGTAAAGAATCGGTGTGATGTAGTCGTGCCGCGTGAGCATCTCGCGCGCAATCTGCGCGTAGCGCGGCTCATCGGCGCCCACCAGCCCCAGCCCGTCGCCGCCGAAGATCGGCACCAGGCCATAAAAGAGAAAAAAGGCTGTGAAGACGAGGCAGACCGCCGTCTCAATCGAGAGCCCCAGCGATGGAAACTGCGCCGTGAGCTGCTGCCACCGGGCCAATGGTGCAGACGCCTGGCTCTGTCCGTCAGTCTCTTTCACAATCGTTCGGCCTCAGCCTATCAGATGACCCGGACGAAAAGCGCGGCTGCCGCTGGGCGTTCGCGATGGTTGGATAACAGTTACGGTCTGACTGCTTCAGATGTGGCAGGACACCGCACCACGCTTCTCCAGATATTTCTGGTGATATTCCTCTGCGCGCCAGAAGGTGCTCGCCGGCACAACCTGAGTGGCGATCGGCTTTGAGAAATGATGGCTCGATTCAAGCTGCGCGATCGTTTCGCGTGCGGCCTTCTCCTGCTCTGGCGAATGATAGAAGATCACGGTTCGATATTGCGTTCCCCAGTCCGGCCCCTGGCGGTTCAACTGCGTCGGATCATGCAACTCGAAAAACAAATTCAGCAGCGACTGATAGCTTACCTTCGCGGGATCGAAAGTAAGGTCCACCACTTCCGCATGTCCGGTGCGATCCGTGCAGACGTCCTTGTAGGTTGGATTGTCCAGAGTCCCACCTTCGTAGCCAACCGCTGTCTCAATGACACCGGGAATCTGCTGGAAGCGCGCTTCCACGCCCCAAAAACATCCTGCGCCAAATGTCGCCTTTTCCATAACTCACTCCCATCCATTCGATGCTCGATCACCCGATTCGGCATCACCGGCTGACTTGCCGACTCGCTGACTTGCCGACTCGCTTCCTCGATCCCGATTCGTGCCGCTTTCGCAAATCCGGCAAATGCTTCTCCTCTACCCTGCGCAACGCGCGTGGCGGTTCGGGCGCCTTCTTCCGTGGCCGTCCTGCGCGTTCCAGCGCAGATATCTCGCGCGGTTCCAGTTCGCGCACCTCGCCGGGCGCAACATCCAGCACCAGTGTTCCATATCCAACGCGGCGAATCTTCTCCACGTGATGGCCGATCTCTTCAAACAGCTTGCGAATCTGCCGGTTCCGTCCCTCGGTCAGCACCACCTCATACCAGGGATTCTCCGCGTCGCGCATAAGCCGAATGCTCGCCGGCTCCGTGAGCACACGGCCTTCGCCGCTGCCAGGCCGCCCACGTTCGATCATGATGCCGCGCCGCAATTGTTCGATTGCGGATGCTGTCGGCCGCCCACTCACCTTTACGAGATACGTCTTCTCAACCCTTGCCGCGGCGCGCGTCAGAGCATTGGCAAGTGCGCCGTCATTGGTCATGAGCAGCAGACCTTCGCTCTGGTAATCGAGGCGGCCAACCGGGAAGACACGAGTTCCCATGCGCTCGAAGAACTTCATCACGGTCGGCCTGCCTTCAGGATCGGAGACCGTCGTCACATATCCCTTGGGCTTGTTCAACATGTAATAGCGCGGCTGCTCCGGCCCTTGCAGCAGTTTTCCATCCACGCGAATGTGATCTAGTGCGGGATCGGCCTTCGCGCCCAGCTCCTTTACTACCTGGCCGTTCACGCGTACACGACCTTCCGTGATCAGCGTCTCTGCTTTGCGGCGCGAAGCCAGACCCGCTGCCGCAATGATCTTCTGCAGGCGCTGTGGCGACGCGCTGACCGCCTCGCTCATGCCCCACTCGCCTTCTGTTCTTCCATCGCGGGCTGATCGGTCATCGTTTCGGTTTCGCCGGCTCCCTCTTCTGCCGTTCCGGCGGCATGGTCCTCGACAGCCTCATCGGCTTCATCGTTCAGAGAGCTCTCCGCCTGGCTCGTCGTAAACCCGCCTTCGGCTGCCGGCTCCAGCTCGGAATCGGCCAGCTCGCTCGCCATCTTTTCGAATTCCTCGATGCTCGGTAGTTCGTTCAGGTCCTTCAATCCGAAACGCAGCAGGAACTCCTTCGTCGTCTTATAAAGGATCGGCCGGCCAATCACCTGCTTTCGTCCCGCGGTCGTGATCAGCTTGCGCGACAGCAGGCTCCCCAGCACGCCGCCAGATTCCACGCCGCGGATCTCGCTGATCTCCGGTGCCGTCACCGGCTGCTTGTAGGCCACCACCGCAAGCGTCTCCAGCGCCTGCAGGCTCAGCTTCATCGGAGGTTTCAGGGTCTTCACAAACGAGCGGATCGCATCGTGGTACTCAGGTTTGGTCGCCATGCGATAACCACCGGCAACCTCGCGAATCTCCACGCCGCGATCGCCTGCCGAGAGTTCCTCCATCAGCACATCCAGCACCTTGCGCAGATGTTCACGGATGGCGCGGTCCTCGTTTCGCGCCGCACGCTTCGCTGCCGTTTCTGCATCCGCCTCGGATGGCTCGCTCTCCTCGTCAGCAACTGGCTCCTCGGCAGTAACTGGCGCAGGTGCGCCTGCATCTTCTTCCGTGGCCGTCGCCCGTGCTGCTTCTTTGATTGCAGGCGCGGCCCCGACCTCCTGCTGCTGCTCCGCCTGCCAGATCTGCCGTACTTCCGGGCCGAAAACAGCCGCAAGCTGCGCCAGGGTTACCGGCTCCTCGGCTGCGTACACCACTGCTTCGATCTTTGCTCGTAGACTCATCGATTTGCGGCAACCCCAGTTTTTGCTGCCAGGTTGCCTAGACTCCAGCCTTCATAGTATCGGAGGAGCATGGGCCAACGCCGCCCCCCCTTTCGGCGTCTGACAAGGGGTCTATTCGGAACTGTCTCCCCCCAGATGGGCGGTGGTGCCAGCGTGTATCGAGCTGTTGTTTTTGTCTGCGTCGCCGCACTTCTTTGTTCCGGCTCCGGCTGCCGCCGCAGCAGTCCTCAGGTTCAGAGCAGGCCTGCCAATCCGGCGCCGCCGAAACCTCAAGTCAAGATCGCGCCATCTACACCGCTCAATGTCGAAGCCGCTGAGCTGGGCGGTCCGACTTGGGACAAGAACTGGGACATATTCATCGAGCGCTCCTTGCCGCAAGCCATGTTGACGAATCGCGTTCCCCGCGATGTTCGCCGCTACTGCCCAGCGTTCTACAAGATGAGCGATGCCGACAAGCGGGCGTGGTGGGCGTATTTCTTTCAAGCGGTAGCTGCCGCGGAGGCAGGACTGAATGCGACCACCAACGTCCGTCACACTGAGCCGGAGGTCG
>DASVAI010000098.1:0-6738 GCA_036376445.1 Acidobacteriaceae bacterium | reverse complement strand
TTCGCGATCTTCGCCTTCGTCCCGTCCAGACCGGTCTTGAAGATTGAGTACAGCACCAGGTACGGATTCGCGTCCGGGCTCACCGAGCGAACCTCGACGCGCATGCTCTTCTCATTGCCGATCGGAACGCGGACCATCGAGCCGCGGTCGGTCGCCGAGGCCTTGATCTGGTTCGGCGCTTCAAAGTGCGGATCGAGCCGGCGGTACGCATTCACGCTGGCATTCAGCAGCAGGCACAGATCGTTGCCGTGGCTCAGAACCTTGTCCACGAACTCCCAGCCAAAGGCACTCAGCTTTTCCTGGCCCTTCGGATCCCACATCAGGTTCTTCTTGCCCTTACTGATGGAGACATTGGTGTGCATGCCGCTGCCGTTCACGCCGACAACCGGCTTCGGCAGGAAGCTTGCGGTCAGCCCCATCTTCGTCGCTACCTGCCGGCAGACGAGCTTGTAGAGCTGGATCTGGTCCGCCGCCGCTACTACTTCGCCGTAGCTGTAGTTGATCTCGAACTGCGACGGCGCAACTTCGGGGTGGTCCTTCTCGTTCTCGAAGCCCAGCGCGCGCTGCACCTCGGCCGCCGTATCAATAAACTGGCGCAGCGGATCCCCGGGCAGGGAGTGGTAATAGCCGCCGGTGTTCACGTATTCAAAGCGCTGCGACTGGTAAAAGTGCTGCTCGGCATCCACGCCCTGGAAGAGAAAGCCCTCAATCTCGTTCGCAGCGTTCAGCGTGTAGCCGTTCTTGTCGTACTGGTCCTGGGCAAAGTTCTTCAGCACGCCGCGCACATCGGCAGCGTAGGGTGTGCCGCCCTTGTCGATTACGTCCCCGAATACAACCACTTTGCCGCCGCCAAAGAAATCTTCCGGCACCCAGTAGAAGGATCCCCAGTCCAGAAACAGCCGCAGGTCACTCTCCCGCTGCGCGGTGAAGCCTCGGATCGACGATCCGTCAAAAGTCAGGTTGTCCCAGCTCTTGAGAAGGAATTTCTTGTCGTAGTCCAGCATATGCAGGCGACCTTCCAGGTCGCTGAACATCACGGTCACTGCCTTGATGCGCTTCTCGTCGCTCAGATACTTCAGTCGCTCCTCGCGAATCTTGTCTGCCGGGACCCGGGTCTTCCGCTGTTCTTTGGCCTTCAGATTCAGCTCTTCCAGCTCTGCATAGGGAAGGGCAAGAAAATTCCGCTGTTCGTTGGACATTCCTCTCCTCTGACAATGTGTGTCTGGGCAGCGGCGACGTGGGCGCTGATCGTATTCTTCAAGGCCCTGGCCGGCGAAAGTTTTCACGGTGTGGCTTGCACTGGGCCACAAACCACTCGCGCCGGACAGCCTGTACTAATAGCAAAGATCTTTGCCATCAGGATAAATGCAGTTGCCGCGCCGCCCAAATGCTTTTGCCCAGCTTCTTCGCGGCAACTGCAGCAGCTTCGGTGCGGCCGGTTACGAATGATTTCTTCACCGAGATCCCTGTTGAAGGCGGCACTCGGCATCGAAATCAACGATTATGCACAAAACGTGGGCGCGCCACCGCGCCATCATAGCGTTCGCGCTTATCCTGCTGCTTCTTCTGCCCGCGCAACCTGTCCGCGCCTACTCTGTCCTTTCCCACGAGCAGGTCGTCGATCTGGCATGGAAAAGCCACATCGTGCCATTGCTCCGTTACCGCTGGCCCGACATCACGCCCGAGCAGGTCAAGGAGGCCCATGCCTACGCCTACGGTGGAGCCATCATCCAGGACATCGGCTATTACCCGTTCGGGGATAAGCTCCTCTCCGACATGCTCCACTACGTCCGCTCTGGTGACTTTGTCGAGAACCTCATTCGTGAGGCGCAGACACCCGATGAGTTTGCCTTCGCCATGGGCGCTCTCGCCCACTACACCTCGGATTCCTACGGGCATCCAGCGGTCAATCGCGCGACCGCCGCAGAATATCCGCGCCTGCGCCAGCGTTACGGCCCCGAAGTTCTCTACGACCAAGACCCCGAAGCGCACCTGCAGACTGAGTTCGGCTTTGACGTTCTCGAGGTCGTACAGCAGCGCTTCGCACCCGAAGCCTTCCATGACTTCATCGGCTTCCAGGTATCGAAGCCAGTCTTCGAGCGCGCCTTCGAGGACACCTACGGAATTCCGCTGAACCAGGTCCTCACGAAGGAAGACCTTGCCATCAACACGTATCGCAGGACGGTGAGCACGCTTCTGCCCAAGATGACTCAGGTTGCCGTCGCCAACTACGGCAAGCAGATGCAGCAGGCTGAGCCGACCTTCGTGCCGAAGAAACTCATCTATCGGATGAGCAAAGCGGATTACCAGAAGCGCTTCGGCGACAGCTATCGCCGCCCCGGGGCTGGTACACGAATCCTGGCCTTCTTCATCAAGCTCATCCCCAAGGTCGGCCCCCTCCGTGATCTTGCACTTCGCGTCCCCAGCGCAGACGCCCAACGGCAATTCCTCTCCGGCATGGATACCGTCGTCGATCACTATCAGCAGTCGATTGATCGTCTACATTCGGAGCCAGCGGACCACCCCTCCCTGAATCTGACTGCCGTCAACCTCGACACCGGCAAGCCCACCTCTCCCGGTACATACCCGCTTGCCGACAAGACGTACGTGCGCTATCTGGCCGTGCTGGTAAAGCCGAGCGCAGCAAAGTCCGCCGCGCAGCCGGCGCAGGCTAAGGTCGACGGGGCATCATCCGCCTCAAAGCTTGTTGGTCAGCCCGGGCTTCGACCCATCGACCCTGAGATTCGCGCCGACATTGAACGGTACTTCGCAAACAGCCGGAAACGCGGCGGGGTGCTTCAGCTCAAGAAATCCCAGTGGAAGGATCTTGAAAAGAATCTTCTGGCGCTGCACCGTTTGCCTGCGGCTTCGCTCGCCCCGGTCGCCGAGCAGGTCACATCATCCCCGACGATGTGATGGCCGCTAACTGCCGCCCAGCGACTGCCACAACAACACCCCGTTCAGCGACAGGATGACCGCGGTGCTGACCCAGCCCAGTGTCTGGATCACGGCTCCATTCGAGAAGCGCTGCATCACCGCTGTGCGGCGCGTCAGAATCAGCAGCGGGATCAGCGCGAACGGGAGCGTGAAGCTGAGGGCCGCCTGGGACAGCAGCAGGATACGCAGCGGATCGAGCCCGATGGCAATCACGATCACGGCCGGTAGCAGCGTGAGCAGCCGCCGCAGGAAGATCGAGAAGCGTACGTCAAGGAAGCCCTCGAGGATCATCTGTCCAGCCATTGTGCCCACGGTGGATGAGGAGAGCCCCGAGCAGAGCAGCGCGACCGCGAAGATGGTGGCCGACGCGGGGCCGAGCAGCGGTCCGAGTGTGGCGTGGGCAGCTTCAATCGACATGCTCGACATGCCCCGGCCGGCAAAAGCGGCGGCGGCTACGACGATCATGGCGGAATTGACCAGCCATGCCCCGTTCATCGCCAGGATGACGTCGAAAAGTTCCATGCGCAGCAAGCGGGCGCGCGCGGCGAAGCTCATATCGTGGTGCTCCATGCGTTCTGCCTGCACGCGCGGCTGTACCAGCCCGGAGTGGAGGTACACGACGTGCGGCATCACGGTTGCACCCAGCATGGCGACTGCCAGGTAAAGACTATGCCGGTCCACGATCGGGACCAGCGTGTGATACGCGATCTGATCCCAGTGCGGGTGGATGAAGAACATCTCCGCCGCGTAGCAGCCGCCGATCACGACCACGAAGATCATGATCACCAGTTCGAGCTGGCGAAAACCCCATTGCTGCAGCGCCAGGATGAGGAACACGCAGATTGCTGTTGCCACCGCGGCCAGCAGCAAGACATGGGTGCGCATCATGCCTGCGGCAAGCAGGCGCGGCCCGAAGAGCAGATAGAAGCCGAGCGCAGCGCCCAGGAACTCGGCCAGGTCGGTGGCCAGGGCGGAGATCTCTGCCGCGACCCAGAGAAAAATTGTCATGCCCCGGGAGAAGTGAATGCGGCAGTTCTCCGGCAGCGTGCGGCCGGTGGCGATGCCCAGCTTGGCCGAGAGGTACTGGATGAGGATGGCCATCGCATTCGACCAGAGCAGGACCCAGAGCAGCTGGTAGCCGAAGCGGGTGCCGCCCTCGAAGTTGGTGGCGAAGTTACCGGGATCGATGTAGGCGATGCTCGCGACGAATGCCGGCCCGAAGTAATACCAGAGCTTGCGCTGGCCGGCGCCGGAGAGGTGTGCTGCCTGTGTCGTCGCGGTGGCCATAATCGGAGTATAGGCGAGATTTAGGCTAGCCTTAAATTAAATTTAGGTAAGCCTGAACTCACCCCGGCCGGGCTTTTCGGTTGCCCGCACCCGGGCACGCCCCGTAGATTCTTGGGGATGAAGACCAAGAGCCGGTACCTGGTGAAGCCCGGCAGCCGTTTCCGCCTGCAGGACTGGCCGACTGACGATACGGGCGGCTTCAAGGGCGAAGATGAAGTCGCCGACGAACTTGAGCAGCATCGCCGCAGGCTGGATGCGCTGCAGGACATCCTCTCCGCCGAGTGCTGCCATGCCCTGCTGATCGTGCTGCAGGCGATGGACACCGGCGGCAAGGACGGAACCATCCGCCATATCTTCACCGGAGTGAACCCGCAGGGCGTGAACGTGACCGCCTTCAAGACGCCGACGCCCGAAGAGGCGAAGCATGACTATCTATGGCGCATCCACGCCGCGGTGCCGCGGTTGGGCACGATCGGCATCTTCAACCGGTCGCAATACGAGGACGTCCTGATCACCCGCGTGCACAAGTTGATCACGGACAAGGTAGCGAAGCGGCGCTTTCGGGAGATCAACGACTTCGAGGAGATGCTCTTTCGCAACAACGTGACTATCCTGAAGTTCTTCCTGCATATCAGCCGCAAGGAGCAGACCGCGCGACTGAAGGCGCGCTGCGACGAGAAGGACAAGCACTACAAGATCAGCGAGACCGATTTTCGCGAGCGGCGCTACTGGGACAAGTATCAGGAGGCCTATGAGGACGCAATCGGCGCCACCAGCCGCAAGCACGCCCCCTGGTTCGTTATCCCGGCCGACCACAAGTGGTACCGGAATCTGATGATCTCGCAGCTGATCGTCGAGGCGCTGGAGGCGATGGACCTGAAGTATCCAAAACCGACGTTCGATGTGTCGAAGATCTGCGGGAAGGTCTGACAGTGTACCGGCCCGGGGGTACCCCTCCCCCTCGGGTCTCGGTGGTTACCTGTGCAAATTGCTGATGGGCCGAGGATTACATGGCCTCCGGCGGCTAAAATCGTCTTTCTATTAGACTTACGGCTAAAGCCGTTCAATCATTGGACTTACAGGTGCGAATTGGCTCATGAAATGGCAGTGACGTGGGCCTCCGGCAGCTAAAGTCCTGTGGTTATTGAGCTTACCGCTAAATTCGTCTATCTATTAGAGTTACAAGACAAAGGCCACAGGTGGAGGCCTGTGGCTTTCTCGTGGCTTCTATCGCCTATTTCAAGAGTAGCAAATTGAGGGGAATTAACTGGCAAGATTTCGCTGAAGTCCGCGGCCTCGTTCCCGATTCGGTCGTAGTTGTCGCAATCGTCATAACGGTAGCTTTTACTTCGCCTGCGCCAGCTCCGCAACCACCGCAGCCACTTTGTCGAGTGTCTCGTTCCAGCCCTCGAGTTGACCGCTCTTGATTGCATCCCGCATGGTGTCATTTCCAATGAAGGTGAGCTTCGTCTGGCCGTTTCCCAGATCCTCAAAGAGAGTCACGTCGTACGCGCCCTCTATGGCCTCATGTTCTATGCCTAATTCCGCAGCCTCGATCCTGTTGCCCTTCGAGTCGGAAAAGTACATGGAGGAAACGATCTTCTCGTACGGAACAATCTCGTAATATTCACCAGCGTTCCAGCCCTCCTGCCCATCTGGCGTTCTCATGCAATAGAGAAATTTTCCTCCCACGCGAAAATCGATCTTGCAGACAGGCGAAGTGAAGCCCTTCGGCCCCCACCACTGCATTACGTATTTCGGGTCTGTCCACGCCTTCCAAACCAGTTCGCGCGGGGCATCAAAAATTCTGGTTACAACCATCCGCTCTGTCTCATTTACCGTGTTGTTTGTCATCTCTGACCTCCTCTTTTTTCATTCGTGTCACAACTTCGTCCAGCTTGTCGAAACTCTCTTCCCAGAACTGGCGATAGCTGATCGCCCAGTCGCTGACAGTCTTGATCGCCTGTGGCCTGAGCGTGCAGATACTCTCCCGTCCGCGCTTGGTCTTAGTCACAAGCCGCGCCCGCACAAGATAGGCGATATGTTTTGAAATCATCTGCTGCGACAGTGCAAACGGTTCCGTCAAGCCGTGCACTGAGGCAGGCCCGCGGGAGAGTCGTTCGACCATCGCCCGCCGGGTCGGATCAGACAAAGCCGCAAATGTTGTACCCAGGCGATCCACAACCAAATGGTAGTGAATTTCGCCTGGATGTCAAGGGCCATTCTCGCGGTTCAGTTTTCTGTTCCCTGATCTCCGGACCCTGGTACACGCGCGACGAGTTATAAACCGTCAATGCACTCATCGAGCTTCTTAAACAAAGAATGATTCACACTGATGCCGCGATTCGGCCGCGATGTCGTTGGTGCGCGGCAGGAAGAAGGTCCATTATCAGCTCATTCCTGACGCCTGCCTGGAATCTGAAAGCGGATCATCGCCCGAAGCAGAAGTTCCGGTTAGCCGGCCATGGCAGTCAGCCGTGGTCGTTTGGTCAGCGCGAAATTCATGGATTAGCG
>DASVAI010000074.1:0-4872 GCA_036376445.1 Acidobacteriaceae bacterium | reverse complement strand
CGCGGTCGGCCTTCACCTCATCCTCGACACCACCACGCCCGCCGACACTCGCACGCTCGCCGGCGTCCCCCAGAAATGGCTTGGCCTTTCGGTCGGTCTCTACCATCGCACCGGCCCGGCGCTCGAGCCTCGCCAGGAGAGTTCCTTCAGCGATTCACCACGCGGCGGCAGCGTTCATTATCAGGACGGCCGCCTTACCCTGCACGATCTCGACAATGACCTCGATCTCCGCCGCATCCCCGGCGCTCGCTGGGCTGGCCGCTTTCATCGCCACGATTTCGACGCGAACGTCACTCTCAGCCGCCCGTTGCAGTCCAGCTCGCCCCAACCCTGGTTTGTTGGTGTATGGAAGACCTCCAGAGGCGTGGAGACCACATGCCTTCACATCGCGCAATCCTCACCCGGCGCATTTCTCGCATGGTCGGACACATTGAGCGCCATGGGCGCCGCCCGCCAGACACCGCAGGTCGCAAAGCCGCCCTACTCATGGGAACGCTACGGTGATCTCGCAGCCGTTGAGCCCGCCGCAAAGGACGCCGTCTGGATTCAAATCGGCAGCACGGCAATCTGCTGCCCGCACCGCTTTCTCGCCACTCCCGCGGGCAGCAAGGGCATGAAAGCGGACTGGCCCGCCGGGCCGAACCAGTCCGCGCACAAGTCCCGCTGGATCAGGATGCCGGGCGACTCATGCATCGCGCCCGCTCCCTAAGCTGTAGTTGCACTTGAGATCACCGCAACTACAGCAGCGAGACCGAACTCACCTTCAGCGTGTCGCCTTGCACCTCTCCGTTCACGTCCACCCGCAGATGGTCCTTCTTCGAGGAGGCCTTCAGCTCATCCAGAATCTTCTGATTTCCCGCGGGATCGAACTTCAGGAAGTGCTGGTCCTTGGTCACAATACCGAACCCGCTCTTCGCGCACATCAGCGCGCAGTCCTTCGTATGCGCATCCGGATTGGCAGCCGCCTTTTTCGAGCAGCCCACATCCAGCAGCGGAACATCGTGATAGTTCGCCGTCGCTCCCAGAGCAGGCAGCGCCCATGCAGCCAACAATACAGTCACAGATACAAGTTTCTTCATCGCTTCCTCCATTCAAAAACTCTCGTTACCGGCTCTCCGCCAGATGCGCCTCCGGCGCCGCTTCCCGTATGGCCGCGGGCGAGATCTGCCGCTCCCGCACTGCAGTTAGTTGCGCCAGCACAAACGCCCCGATCGCAATCTCCACATCCCGCATCGCCAGGTCATAGAACATCCCAGTCGTCAGCAGGTTCACGGCAATCGCCAGCAACCACGCCATAACGATATAGGCGCCCACCCGCGTCCACCGGCTCAGCACAATCAGCCCCGCCACAATCTCCACCACGCCTACCACGTGCAGAAACGTAGCCGCGCTTACCGGTACTACCTTCGTCGCCACCGGGCTCAGGTACATTCCCCAATCCGCCAGCTTGTTGAAGTATTTATCGAACCCCGTCACGATCGGCCCCACCCCAAGCCCGATCCGCAGCGCCCACCAGCTTGCATTCAATCCGCGATCCATCTCGCTCATCCAGCTACCCTCTATACGCAAAGGAGCGGCAAGCCCGCGATTAGTTACAACAAACACGACCCATCGCGCGCGAAGCCTTGAGGTGGGCACAAACGATCGCGAAGCGGAGAGGCTCCCCCGAGCGAAGTCGAAGGAGATCTGCGTTACGATGCCGGCCGGAGTTGTAACCTTTTCCTCAGCCGCGACTCCATCTAGAGAGGAACGCCATGGAAATCCTCGAACGCGCCGTAACAGAACGCTGGACCGATCAGGAGGTCGTCGATCGTGTGCGCGCCGGCGACACCGCGCTCTACGAGATCCTCATGCGCCGCTACAATCAGCGCCTCTACCGCGTCACCTGCGCCATTCTCCGCGACAGTGCCGAAGCCGAAGACGTCATCCAGGACGCCTACGTTCGCGCCTATCAGCATCTCGGCCAGTTCGCCGGCCACGCCCCATTCGCCGTCTGGCTCACCCGCATTGCCGTCAACGAGGCGCTGCATCGCCTTCACCTGCGCCGGCGCAGCACACAGTTCGAGGACTTCGAATACGACGGAGAAGACGCCATGAGCGACGCCGAATCCAGTGTTCCGGAAAGCTCGCCCGACCCTGAGCAGCGGGCGTCCATCACCGAGCTCGGACGGCTTCTGGAAGAAGCCGTTCTCGATCTTCCCGAGCAGTACCGCGCCGTCGTCGTCCTGCGCGACGTCGAAGAGCTCACCACCGCCGAGACTGCCGCGGCGCTCGAGCTCACCGAGGAGAACGTGAAGGTCCGCCTGCACCGGGCACGCGCCATGATGCGCGATCGCCTCTTTGCTCGCGTCGGCACGGGTGTGAAAACCGCCTTCCCCTTCATGGGCGAGCGCTGCGATCGCGTAGTCCTCGGTGTCTTCGCTCGTCTCCGCGATCTCGATCCCGGCTCCGAGAACTAGAACCTATCTCATAAATCCGTTGTGGCGGGTTTGCTCCGTGTGGCCTAACTTCCGAATTGCCCGTGATTCAGGTTGAAGCTGTTGGTTGGCGGCTCGCTACACGGAAGGCGCAATTACGAAAAGCGTGGGTGAGATCACAGAAATTTAGAAGTTGAAGTCGCCATCGATGCGAAAGAGCCGGCCGATGGAATTGTAGAAGGTGCCGTAGTTCGGAGAGGGGTTGTACTGCTGGACGTCGCGCGGGTTGAAGTGATTGATCACATTATAAACACTCAGACCGGCGCGGAACTGGATGCGGTGATCGCGAAACGTGAAGTCGACCGGATACTGGAATTTGGTGTCGAAGGCGAGGAAAGTTGGAAGGCGCCCTGCCTGGTTTTCGGGACCGAGGAAGTTCCAGTTTTGATCGAGCCGCGAGAAGGGAAAGCCGGTGTGTACGTCGAGGATGGGCACAAAGTCGAGCTTGTGGGGCAAGCCGATCACGTTCCAGAACAGGCCGCGATTGGGCGCGTCGGATGCGAGCGGGCCGTACTGGTTGGGGCGGATGAGGGGGGAGGGGAAGTTTCCGAAGAACTGGTTGTAGTCGTTGAGTTCGCCGCGAGCGCGGGAGAGGGTGTAGCTGGCAAAGATGGTGGAGCGCTCGTTGACTCGCCAGCGGAGCATCGCGAGGAACTCGCGGTAGCTTTGGCGGCCGGAGTTGAGGAGCAGTAGCTGGGCGCTGCCGTCATGAGGCTGACGCGGGTCGACATAGAACTCGCGGAATGCCTGACGATCTTCGTAGCCAATGCGGAGGAGTAGATTGCGGCGCAGTTCGCGGTCGAACTGGAGTGTCCAGCCAAGGCTGTAGGGGATATGGAGCGAGCTGGGAGCAACATGGGCGAAGGTTGCCGGAGTACTGATCACGGTTGTGCTATCGGGAGCGAAGCTGGTGATGGTCTGGGCCGGGAATTTGGAAAAGATGGCAATGTTGATGGGGATCTTGTCGAAGAAGACGCCGAAGCCTCCGCGAATGGCGGTGCGGTTGTTGCGCGTGGGAGCGAAGACGAAGCCGATGCGGGGGGCGATATTGAAGGTATCAGCGGAAAGGTTGTCGTGGTCGAGGCGCAGCCCGAGGTCAAGGACCAACCTTGGATGGATCTGGTAGTTGTCCTGCACGAAGAGAGCGACACTGCTCTTTGCGGCTTCCGAGGGTAGCGGGGGGCCGTAGGTGATGCTGCTGCTCAAGGTGCCATCCAGACGAAGAACTTGAATCGGGAAGTTCGTCACCTGTCCATCGTAGGAGGAGTGGGCGTAGGAATAGCCGAGGGTCAGCAGATGTCTGCCGGCATATTCGATTGGCGTGAGGTGCAGCGCTTGCGACCACTGGTAAAGCTGCGTGTTGCGTTGCTGCTGTTCGAAGTAGCTTCCGGAGTTTTGTTCGGGAGCGAGAATCATTTCTCCAGTTAGCGTGGCGGGGTAGACGTGCAAGTCGAGTTGCTTGGCTGAGAACAATGTCTGCACAAAGCCGCCGTTACCCAGAAGCCAGCGATGAGTGGCGGAGACGAAGTAGTCGCGAAGGCGATCGTTGGCGGTGACCGGCTGGGGGTTGAAGGTGTTGATGTTGGCGTAGGAGGTGTTCTGGGGATCGAGTGCGAAGACGGCAGTGAGGCGATGGTTGGGGGACGGATCCCAGTCGAGCTGCGTGTAGGTGTTGATCTTTTCCACGACGCGGATGTTGTCGGGGTTGGGGAGGGAGGGCACGGTGACGGTGTCGTAGCCGTAGATCATCGCCTGAAAGAGGTGGAGCTTTCCGGTTTCGAGAGGGCCTGCAAGGGTGAGATGTGGAGAGGCGCTTTCAACTCCGTGGGTGTGGCCGTTGATGAAGCGGAAACGCGGCACGGGATCTTCGAAGAGGTACTTCCATTCGTCGGTGCCGCCGCGGGTGTTGACGTCGACTATGCCGCTGGCGAATTGTCCGTACTCGGACGAGAAGGGGTTTGAGAGAACCTGGACGGACTGGACCGCCACGGCTGGCAGACTGAGCGCGGCCTGTCCTGTGAAGGGATCGGATACGCTGGCGGAGTTTACCAGCGTGTTGGCCTGATTAGTGCGGCCGCCTTTGATGCGAATGAGTCCATCTACCCCGCGGACGACACCGGGCAGCAGGGGCAAGGCGTCCTGAAAGTCCTGGTTGAGGACGACGAGAGATTTGAGGATGTTGGCGTTGAGCGCCGGGGTGCCACCGGAACTGGAGCTGAGATCGACGCCAGTGCTTTGAGCGCTGACGGTGATGGTTTCTGTTTGGCCTTTTGGGACAAGTTGGAAGTCGAGCTTCGCGGGGTTTCCGGTCTCTACGGTCAGGCTTCTTGTGACGGTTTCAAATCCGGCCAGCGTAACGGTGATCTCATAGTGTCCGTATAGAACGCCGGTGAAG
>DASVAI010000072.1:0-16505 GCA_036376445.1 Acidobacteriaceae bacterium | reverse complement strand
GGCGCCAGCCGCGCGGCGCGTGCCGGACGGCGGGTGACTTCAAGCTGCGGCAGCGTGATCAGTTCCCATGCGCTGCGGTCGGCGAGCAGACGGGAGACGAGCGCGGTATGCATGGCGTGGCCGGCGCGCTCGGCAACGACGCGGCCGAGGATGCGATGGCCAGCCAGCGCGAGGTCTCCGATGAGGTCGAGCACCTTGTGGCGCACAAACTCGTCGGGAAAGCGCAGGCTGCCGTTCTGCACGCCGGCGCGGGTAAGGATGATGGCATTCTCTTCCGATGCGCCGCGAATCAGCCCCATGTCGCGCAGCATGCGCTCGTCTTCGCGGAAACCGAAGGTGCGCGCCGCGGCGATCTCTGCGCCATAGGCATCGGCAGCGAGATCGACGGTAAAGTCCTGACGGCCGATCGGTGCCGGAAAGTTGATCTCGTATGTGATGCTGTAGCCATCGCCGGGATAGACGCCGATGAATTTGTCATTCTCGCGGACTTCGACCTTGCGCAGGATGCGCAGATATTCGCGGCGGCGGCGCTGCACCTTGATGCCGACCTTGTGGAAGGCCTGAACGTATGGAAGACCGCTGCCGTCGAGAATCGGCAGCTCAAGATTGTCGAGCTCGGCGATTACGTTGTCGATGCCCATGCCGATGCAGGCGGAGAGCAGATGCTCGGTGGTAGAGATGAGGACGCCCTGGCGCATCAGGCTGGTGGCGTAGGAGACCTTCGCGACATTCTTGCCGGTGGCGGGGATTTCGAAGTTGTCGAGGTCTGTACGGCGGAAGACAATGCCGGTGCCGGCGGGTGCCGGGAGAAGGCGAAGATGGACGGGAGCGCCGCTATGAAGGCCGATTCCAGAAAATGGGATGCTGCCCGCGATTGTCTGTTCGAGTTGAGCCTGCATGTAAGACGTTGGGCACCTCTGCCCTGCCGCTGTGGGGCTTTCCCTAGTAGGAATGGGAAAGCCGGGGAAACGCATACCGCGAATAGACTACCTAGGCCGGCAAAAGTTTCACTGTGGTAATGACGCAACACAAAGGCTAGAAAAATGACAGAATCGCAACACAGTGGATCTAACCTACCTGCAAGCCAAGCCCATGGAAACAAAGATGTTGACGTGACCTGTGATTGGTTGCCCCGCCTGGAGGGCAATCTGGATCGAATGCTGGAGCGGGTATCCGCTCTGGTTCGCCTGGAAAGTCCTACCAGTGATCCGGAGGCGGTCGAGGCGGTCCAGAAGGTGGTTGCGGGCTGGTCCGGGGAGCGTGGCGGGGTATGTAGAACCCGCAGCGGCGGGGTGCTGGAGATCCGATTTGGCCATCACGGAAACACCCGGAAACCCGTGCTGCTGCTAGGGCACCTGGATACGGTTTGGCCCGTCGGGACGCTGGCCGAGATGCCCTGGCGCGTAGAGGATGGCTGGGCCTACGGACCCGGAGTGCTGGACATGAAGGCCGGCGTGGTGATGGCGCTCGAGGCAATCCGGCTGGCGCAGGAGGCGGATGCCCGGAGGCCTGTCATCCTGCTGCTAAGCGCCGATGAGGAGACGGGGAGCCACCGCTCGCGGGAACGGATCGAGCAAGTGGCGAAGGAGTGCCGCGCAGTGTTTGTTCTGGAGCCGGCGCAGGGGCCGCAGGGCGCATACAAGACGGCACGCAAGGGCGTGGGGCAGTTCCGGCTGGAGATCGCGGGCGTGCCCTCACACAGCGGAGTGGATTTCAGCGCCGGCCACAGCGCGATCCGCGAGCTGGCGTGGCAGATCGAGCAGATCAGCGCGCTGACGGATCTTGAGAGCGGGACGACGCTGAATGCGGGCGTGGTGGGCGGAGGCACGCAATCGAATGTGGTGGCGGCATCGGCGTGGGCAGATATCGATGTGCGGGTGACGTCGCTGGCGAACGCCGAGACGGTGACGCAGAAGATCCAGGCGGTGCAGCCGCGCGATCCGGCGTGCCGGCTGCGACTGAGTGGCGGGTTGAATCGGCCTCCCATGGCGCGGACGGCGGGGACAGTGGCTCTGTTTGAGCGGGCGCGTGTGCTGGCGGCTGGACTGGGATTTGTGCTGGAGGAAGCGGCGACGGGCGGTGGATCGGATGGAAACTTCACCTCGGCGCTGGGGATTCCTACGCTGGATGGGATGGGTGCTGTGGGGCGAGGGGCGCATGCGCAGAATGAATCGATCCGGATGGATGCGCTGGCGCCGCGCACGGCACTGCTGGCGGCGATGATCGCGACGACGGAGTAGCAGGTTCAATTTGAAACTGCTACAGAAACTTGTTGCAGAAATCTGCCGGTTTACCCTACTCGATTCGCTACAATGGAAATAGAGAATCAAGAAGGACAAGCTACCAGCTCGGTGGCTTTTTGCTTTTTCGGGAGGACAAGCGAGTTCCGCTGACTGCTAACCCTAATCCCTGGACGAATTTAGCCATAAGTCCTTTAGATGGGCGAATTTGATCCTCGGGAGGCCATCTAAGCCATAGAAGAGAAACAGCTTACAAGCCAGCCTCCGGTGACGGGAGGGGGTGGGGCAGGAGGTAACGTGACCTGCACTCACCGCATTCCCTCGATCATGCTGCTGACCAGCGCCAGCGGCAGGCCGACGACGTTGAAGTAGCAGCCGTGGATGCGCGGCACCCAGCGGCCGGCGCGGCCCTGGATGGCGTAGGCTCCGGCCTTGTCGAGCGGCTCGCCGGTGGCGATGTAGTCCTCGATCTCCTGATCGGAGAGTGTGTTGAAGCGGACAAATGTAACCTCGGCGGCGCGCTGCCGCTCGCGTCCCTTGAGTACGCAGACGCCGGTGATGACCTGATGCGTACGTCCGGAGAGCAGCCGCAGCATGCGGGCGGCATCGGCTCCGTCGTTCGGTTTGCCGAGAACTTCATCGTCGACGAGCACGATGGTATCTGCGCCGAGGACCATCGTGTCCGGCGGTATGCTGTGGCATTCGGCGACTGCCTCTGCTTTCTCGCGCGCGAGCCGGGTGACGAAACGGATAGGGTCTTCCCCAGGCTTGCGGAGCTCGGGAATATCGGTGGTGATGACGTCGAAGGTGAAGCCGGCCTGGGCGAGCAGCTCGCGACGGCGCGGCGATGCGGAGGCGAGGATGATTTTGTGGCACACGTTCATGCCTGATTGATCCGAATGCCGACCTGCACGCCTCGCTGGCTGCAGATGCCCCACGCCATGCGCGGCGTATTGTGTGCGAGCCCATAGCGGCCGTCGGGACCAAGCAGGATGATCCCGCCGTGTCCGCCGAGGCGCTTGAAGAGATAGGCGATGGCTGCCTGCGCGGCGGCCTCCGGGGCATCGCCCGCGAGGACGCGATCAACGGCCCACTTGCCGAGCACGAGCTTCATGATGGGTTCGCCCCAGCCGGTGAGCGAGACGGCGGCGCTGAGATTGTCCGCGTAGCAGCCGCAGCCGATAAGCGATGAGTCGCCGACGCGGCCGGGCGCCTTGTTGAGGGTGCCGCCGGTGGACGTGGCGGCGGCGAGGTTGCCGCCCGCATCGAGCGCAACGGCGCCCACCGTGTCATGCGATGACGCGTCGTATGAAGTGTCATGGGAACTATGCGCGGTGTAGCCGGGAGCTTCCTTGTCGGTCTCGCCGGAAAAGGTCTTGTCGGGCAGGCCGGCGCGTTCTTTGTGCTGCGCGATGGCGAGACGGCGGCGTTCGCGATCGAGGACCAGCTCACTGTTTTCGATGAGCGGCATGCCTAGTTCCGCCGCGAAGTTTTCGGCATCGTGACCGACGAAGTAGACATGGGGGCTTTTTTCGAGCACGAGGCGCGCGGCGCGAATGGGATTGCGGAGGCGCTCGACGCATGCGACCCCACCGGCGCGCATGCTTCCGGTGATGCCGCCGTCCATGAGCAGCGCATCGAGCTGCACGCGGCCGTCGCGAGTCAGGAACGAGCCGCGTCCGGCGTCGAATGCTTCGTCGTCTTCGAGAACGGAGACGGCTGCTTCGACTGCATCGACCGCGGTGGCGCCGCGCTCGAGCAGCGCATAGCCGGCGAGCAGCGCGCTACGCACGCCGAAGGTGTGAGCTTCGATGGCGTCGTCCGGAATAGCCCAGGCGCCGCCGTGAACGAGAAGGATGGGATCGGGCATGAACAGAACATCGTACTAGGTGCCGGCTGCGCCGGCACAAGCGCCGTCGACTCGCGCATCTCGATTCGCTTCGATTGGTCGCTTACGCCGCGTTCAGCGGGCGCGTTTGTCGAGACGGCAACCTCTATTCGAAGCGCAGGGCGCTCATCGGATCGACGCGCACGGCACGCTCGGCCGGCACCCACACGGCCACAAGCGCAACGGCGGCGAGCAGCAGCGGCGTCGCGATGAAGGCGAGCGGGTCCCATGCTTTTACGTCAAACAGGAATGAAGCGAGGAATCGCGTCAGCCCGAATGCGCCTGCGAGTCCGATGACTACCCCGACGAGGGCGAGTACCATGCCTTGCCGGATCACGAGTGTGCGGATGTGGGCGGCCTGCGCGCCGAGCGCCATGCGGATTCCCATCTCCTGCGTGCGCTGCTGGACTGAATATGCCATGAGGCCGTAGATGCCGATGGCCGCCATCAGCAGCGCGGAGGCGCCAAAGATGGTGAGCAGCAGCATGTTGAAGCGCTGCCGCGAGGTGTTGCGGATGACGAGTTCATCCATGGTGCGGATGTGCGCGACGGGCAAGCCGCCGCTGGCGACGCGCAGCGCTTCTGCCATCGGCGTGGCGAGCGAATGGGGCTCGACGCGGGTGCGGGCAATCCAGTAGAGCGGCGCTATGCGGGAGTTGAGCGCGGTCATGCCATCGGGCATCTGCGCGATAGGGGTATACATGATCGGATCGGGCTCCTGGCTGAGCGACTGGACGCGCGTGTCTCCGACGATGCCAATGACCTGGCGGGCCGACTCGGTGAAGTTCGGTCCCATGCCGGGCCCTATCTCGAGGCGGTCCTTAAGCGGATCGCCTTTGGGCCAGAAGCGTTTCGCCATGGTCTCGTTGATGATCACTACGCCAGGCGCCGCACCGTTGTCCTGCTCGGTGAACATGCGGCCGCGCAGCAGCGGGATTTTGAAGGCGTTGAAGTAATTCCACGAGACGGTGAGATAGCCACCGCCGCCGGTGAAGGGTTCTTTCCCTTTTGGCCGGCCGACGATATTGAAGGGCAGGCCGAAGCCACCGTCGAGCGGGAGGCAGCATGCGGCGGCGGCATTCTGAACACCGGGCAGTGCGGAGACGCGGTCGGTACCGTCCTTGACCAGTTGGGCCACGCCCGCGGTCTTCTGGAAGCGGTCGCCGCTGATGGACATGGCCATTGTGAGTACGTTGCGGGTGTCGTAGCCGGGGTCGACTGCCTGGAGCTTCATGAAGGTGCGGATGAGCAGTGTCGCGCCGATGACCAGGATGAGGGCGAGGGCCATCTCGCTGACGACAAGAACGGAGCGGACCTTGCCGCTGCGGAAACCTGCGCCACTGCGGCTGCTGCTCTCATTGAGCGCGGCGACCAGGTTGGGCCGCGATGCGCCGATGGCTGGGGCGAGCCCGAAGAGGACGCCGGTCAGGATCGAAACGCCGAGGGTGAAGAGCAGCACATGCCAGTCGGGCACGACGGCTGATCCGTTCTCGCCGATGCGCGGGATGCCTCCCCTGGCCATCGCGAGGAGCACGCGGACGCCGACTGCGCCGAGCACAAGGCCGAGCAAGCCGCCGGAGAGCGCGAGAGCGAGACTCTCCACCAGCAACTGGCGAACGATCTGCGCGCGTCCTGCACCGAGGGCGGCGCGGGTGGCGAGCTCGCGCTTGCGGACGGAGGCGCGCACCAGCAGCAGGTTGGCGACGTTAGCGCAGGCGATGAGCAGCACGAAGGCGACGGCGCCCATCAGCACCCAGAGCGAGGTGCGCGAGTCGCCGACCATCGTCGCTTCGAGAGACTCCACGCCGAAGCCATCCTGCGGGCCCATTGCTTCCGGGCCATACGTGCGACGGAACTGATCGGCGGCGAGCTTGAGTTGGGCGTTTGCCTGCCCGATGGTGACGCCGGGCTTGAGCCGCGCGGCAACGGCGAAGTAGTGGGCCTGGTCCTGGGTGTTGAGATCGAACTGGAAGGGCAGCCACAGATCGGTCGGAACCTCGGTTTCGAAGTCCTTGCCAATGATGCCGACGACCAGATAGGGGTGGCCATCGAGCTGAATGGTAGAGCCGACGATGTGCTGGTTGCCGCCGAAGCGGCTCTTCCAAAGGCCGGAGCTGAGCACGACGACGCGGCCGCCGTTAGGTGAATCCTCGGCCTGGGTAAACGTGCGGCCGGCGACGACCGGCGCACCGAGCATGGAGATGAACTGCTGCGAGACATGCACGCCCTGCACCTGAATCGGATGATCACCGCCGGTGAGATTTAGTCCGGCCCCGCCGTAATCGTAGGCAGCGACTTTGGCGAAGACGCCAGTCTGCTGGCGCCAGATATTGAACTTGGGCACATTTGCGCCGGGGAAAGAGCCGCGCGGGGAGCTGTTCATGAGCATGACCAACTCTCGCGGGTTGGGATAGGTGAGCGGCTTGAGCAGGACAGTGTTGATGACGGAGAAGACCGCAGTGTTCACGCCGATGCCAACGGCGATGACGATGATGGCGACGATCGTGAAGCCGGGCGTCTTGCGCAGGGAGCGCGCGACGAATTTGAGATCGCGCCAGAGAGCGTCCAGCCACGGCACCGAACGATAGCGCCATTCGCCGTCGCGAAGCGAGTTGCGGTTGCCAAAGCGAAGGCTGGCGCGACGGCGGGCTTTTTCGGGTGAAAGGCCGCGGGCGGCGTTTGCGTCCTGCTCGTGCGCGAGATGCGATTCGATCTCGTCGGCGAAGTCGGCGTCCTTTGCCTTCCGTCCGGTGAAGCGACGCAGGTTCATGATTGCCTCCGCTATTTGGTTATTCGGTGGATTCGCCCAGAATGAGGCCGATGGCGCGGGTCATATGACGCCAGCGGCTGGTGGCTGCGGTGAGCTCCCGGCGGCCCTTGGTCGTCAGGCGATAAAACTTCGCCCGGCGATTGTTTTCGCTTGTGCCCCATTCGGAGGAGACGAGGCCGCGGTCTTCGAGGCGATGAAGCGCGGGATACAGCGAGCCCTGTTCGACCTCGAGCGCGTTTTCAGAGGTGTGCTCGATCACCTGCGCGATGGTATGGCCATGCGCCGGCCCGGTGACGAGCGTGCGCAGGATGAGCATGTCGAGCGTGCCCTGCAGGATTTCACCTGCTGTGGGCTTTGCATTTCCCATGAGAAGTCCGTTCGCCTCGAATGACACAGGGAGCACTATACTCCACTCGAATGACACAGGGAAGGATATGCGGAGGGGTAAAAGCGGATCCTTCCGATTCGTATCTATGGCGCTTCGGCCGGGATGACGAAAGTTGCTGTAGGGCTAAGCGCGGGGGACGTGGGGAGCGGAGAGGAGTTCTGGCTGGTCGGCTGCGCTAACGGATCCGGCGCCTGAGACCGGGTTCTGCCCATGGGCGGCGCGATTGGGCGCGGTCTGCGGGTCCGGGTGTCGTGCGTCTGGGGGTCGCGGGTCCACGCCGGCGCGGGTGGCGGCGCCGCGGGCTTCCAGCCGCATGCCTTTCGCCATGGTGTAGGTGAAGGAGATGCGATGGATGACCGTGATGGTGGAGAGCACGGCGAGCACCCAAAGGACCGGCGCCATGACGCCCCAGCGCTCGAATAGCGCACCGAGGATGATGAGCACGACGCGCTCCGGCCGTTCCATGAAGCCGACTTTGCAGGAGCCGATGAGAGCCTCGGAGCGGGCGCGGGTGTAGCTGACCATCAGCGAGGTGATCATGACAAACGCGGTGAGCACTACGTAGAAGAAGCGATTGCCGCGAGCGTAGAAAACGAGAAGGCCGAAGAAGAGCACGACGTCGGAGTAGCGGTCGATGACGGAGTCGAAGAACGCACCGAAGACGGTGACCTGATCAGTCTGGCGGGCGACGCGGCCATCCACCATATCGAAGATGCCGGCGCCAATGATCACTAGACCGGCGTAAAGGAAGAAGCGGACGTAGTTGTCGCTGTTGGCCAGACCGAAAAAGACGGCGGCGGCGGTATTGATGATGAGCCCGATGAAGGTGAGGACGTTGGGCGAGATGCGGGTGATGGCGAGGCCGTTGACGATGGCCTGAAGGAGGACGCCGCAGGCGCGGCCGAAGGCGCTAGTCCAGGTCATAGGCTCGGCCTCCCTGGGTCATACATCGCGCCTCCGATCGACCATTCGGCCTCGCTCCCGCTGTTTACTTTCCGTCGCCGTTCGCGGCTTCGTCGTGAATGGTGGTGAGTTTCAGAACTTCTAGCTCGCGCTTGCCGTTGGGTGTTGTGACGGTGACCGTGTCGCCGACCTGCTTGCCGATCAGCGAGCGTCCGATGGGCGAGGTGGTGGAGATGAACCCCTTGTTCACATCAGATTCTTCCGAGGTGACGAGCTTGTACTCGAGTTCCTCGTCCTTGGTCGTGTCGAAAACGCGAACGGTAGAGCCGAAGGCAACGCGGTCGCGCGGGATGTTGGAGAGGTTCACAAGCGCGAGCTCGGCCATACGCTTTTTAAGCTGACCGAGCCGGGCGTTGACAAACTCCTGCCGCTGCTTCGCCATGTGGTACTCGGCGTTTTCGCTGAGGTCGCCAAGCGAGGCGGCCTTCTTGATTTCCTGGGGCAGTTCGTGTGCGAGCTCGTGCTCCAAGTGCCGGATTTCTTCTTCCAGTTTTTTCTTGATGTGTTCGGGCATGGAAATATCCGTGACGGCCTGGGAAAAACACAAGCCGCAAGGGAACGGCAGGGACCCACTTATCCGCCAAAAGTCCATTATACAAGGGCTGCACGGTGACCCCTGCTCTGATTTAAGTCTGTGGGGTCTCCGGGTAAGTCTCTGGGGGAAGCAGCGTGACGGAACCGGCGCGGTGGTCGAGCCATGCCTGGAGGATGAGGGCGGCGGCGGACTGATCGACAACGTGGCGGCGGACATGGCGATCGGCGGGACTGCGGCCGGTGGCTTCCAGGGCCGAGTGCACCTCCGCGGTGGAGAGGCGCTCGTCCCAGAGGTAGACGGCGAGAATCGGATTCTCCGACCCGGCGATGAGGCTTTTCAATTCATCGACAAAGAGATGGACGCGCGCGGTCTGGGGACTTGCTTCTCCAGAGAGGCGCAGCGGATTGCCGACGACGATGCCGGCGCATCCGTGGCGGCGCGCGAGACGAATGATGGAGCGCTGATCGCGCCGGGGCTGTGTGCGCTGGATGGTGAGCAACGGCTGCGCGATGCCGAGCGCGTTGGAGAGCGCCACGCCAATCCGGCGCGTGCCGATATCCAGTGCGAGCCAGGGCTGAGGTTGCGCGTACATTCTGCCTATCTTAGCGATCGTATGTCAGGGCGAGGTCGCTTCGCCGGCTGTGGTGCCGTGGCAGGATCGGCGCCCGACAGCCGAGGAATAAAATCGAATAGTGTTGTTCGATTACCCGCGAAGGGATTTAGCGATTGCGACGCTTTCTACTTGTACTCCTCCTACTGATCGCGCTTGGCACGGGGGCATGGTTCCTTTTTGCGCCCGCCGGGCCGCATCTGGAGACCTTCGTCGAGATTGCGCCGGGCACGACTTCCAAGCAGATGGGCCGTTTGCTGGAGGAGCGCGGTATTATCCGCAGCCGTTATGCATTCGACGTGGCACGGATGCTGAAGCATGGGCGGCTTAAGGCGGGCGAGTACCGTTTCGATCATCCGGCAAGTGTGTTCGATGTGTACGACCGCCTGCGACGGGGGGATGTGTACTACCGGGTAGTGACAGTACCGGAGGGTTACAACCTTTTTGATATCGCGAATGCGGTGGAAGCAGCGCAGCTTGCCACGCGGGATGATTTTCTGGCGGCAGCGCACCAGGATACCTCCTTGATTGCCGATCTCGACTCCAGGGCGTTGAGTCTTGAGGGGTATCTGTATCCCGATACATATCGTTTTCAACGCACCGACACTACGATGACGATGCTGCGCGCGATGGTGAAGCGCTTCCGGCAGGAGGCGGCGCAGATTGGGCTGACGGGCGATTTGCATCGCACCGTGACGATGGCTTCACTGGTGGAAAAGGAGACGCCGGTGGCGAGCGACCGTCCGCTGGTGGCGAGCGTGATGGAGAACCGGCTGAAAGCCGGAATGCCGCTGATGACTGACCCCACAGTCATCTATGCGGCGATGCTGGAGAACAGGTATCGGGGGACGATTTACCAATCAGACCTGCAGCGCGATTCTGCTTACAACACCTATCGCCATAGCGGACTGCCGCCCGGCCCGATCTGCAGCCCCGGTATTGCTTCTCTAAAAGCGGCACTGCATCCCGCAACCACAAACTACCTGTACTTCGTAGCGGACGCCACGCTAAGCGGCCACTCGAAATTCGCAGCGACGCTGGAAGAGCACGAGCACAACGTTGCGGCCTACCGTCATGCGCAGCGGGCGGGCGGCGCCACGCCGTAACAGCCAGCTATACTTAAGGTTTGCTGCCCTTATCAGACCCGTGATGCAAAGACGATGGTGGAGTGTGGGATTACTGGCCGTGCTGCCGTGGCTGAGCGGCTGTCTGTGGCACACCCACAAAGTGGAGCGGACTACGCAGGCGGGCCCTGCCATGGACGCGAGCGTGGCGCAACTGGTGAACGGGGTGAATGAGCGATACGGCGCGATCACCAGCATGACCGCAACGGTTGATTTCCAGGCGACGACGGGCGGCGCGCGCGAGGGCAAGCAGACCGACATCACCCCTTTTCATGGCTACATATTGCTGCGCAAACCGGCGATGCTGCGCGTTCTGGCGCTGCTGCCGGTGGTGCGCACGCATGCCTTTGACCTGGCGAGCAATGGAAAGACATTCAAGCTCGTGATCCCGCCGAAGAGCCGGGCGATTGTGGGCAGCAACACGGTGCGCAAGCCGTCTACAAACTCGCTTGAGAACCTGCGTCCGGACATTTTTCTGGACTCCGTGCTGGTGAAGGCGATCACGCCGCAAAGACTGGTGTACCTGACCAGCACATCGGAGACGCAGCGGCAGGGCAAGAAGCTGGTGGAGACACCGGAATATGACCTGCACATCGGCGAACAGGATCCGCAAGCGACCGATGGACTCGAGGTGCGTGTGATCAAGCCGACGCGCGTGATCCGATTCAGCCGGCTGACGCTGCTGCCGATCGGGCAGGATATCTACGGCGAAGACGGCGGGGTGCAGACGCATGTCGAATATGGGCCCTACAAGCAGTTTGGAATGGCGCATATGCCGAGCACGATTGTGATCGAGCGGCCGCGCGAGGCGTACCGCATCACCATCACGGTGCAGAAGGTGGTGCTGAATCAGCCGCTGGGAGATGAGCAGTTTGCGCTGAAGATTCCTTCTGATTACAAGGTGCAGAACCTGCAGTAGGCCGGGCCGTCCAAGCGATTGCGCCTGCGGGCGTTTTGTTGGGTTCGCTTCCTTTGGTCGCTCACGCTGAATTTTGAATCCCTTCTCTTCGAAGCCTCGCGATTGACCAATCGAGTGTGCTGCTTACAAACAGCAGATCTCTCCGCTTGGCTCCGGTCGAGATGACGAGATAAGAAGGGTCGATCGAGGCAACAAGTTAAATAGGAAGCTCAGACGAAGCGGTCGAGTTGGGCACGGGTTGCGTGCTCGGCGATCGCGCTGTTGATGTCGAGGGCGAGGGCGAGGACGGCGCGACCTTGGTCGCCGGTGACCTCGGGCTGCTGCCGAGTGCCCACGGCTTCGAGGAAGGATTCGATTTCGAGGCGTAGCGGTTCGCCGGGTGTGACCGCGGGTTTGGCGACGGCGAGGCCCCCGAGCGCCGCGGCAGGATCCGGAGTCTCCTGCGGCTTGACGTTGATGAAGAGCAGGTCCTGGCGGGCGTAGTCGATGGAGATATATTGGTGCGGCTGGAAGAAGCGAAGCTTGCGAACCCGCTCGGTGCTGACCCGGCTGGCGGTGAAGTTGGCGACACAGCCGGAAGCGAATTCGATACGCACGTTTGCGATGTCGACCTTGCGCGATAGCACGGGTAGACCCACGGCCTGGAGCGAGCGCACGGTCGACTGGGCTAGCGTGAGCACGATGTCGAGATCGTGGACCATGAGATCGAGGATGACATCGACGTCGAGGGAACGCGGCGTGAAGACGCTGAGCCGATGCGCCTCAAAGAACATGGGCAGGTGGATGTAGGGGCGCACGGCAAGGACGGCAGGATTGAAGCGTTCGAGGTGACCGACCTGGAGAATGCGCCGATGGCGGGAGGCGAGCTCGATGAGCGCGTCGGCCTCGGCGAGTGACGAGGCAATGGGCTTTTCGACTAGTACGTCAACGCCTGATTGAAGCAGCGCAGCGGCAATCGCGGCGTGGCTGCTGGTCGGGACACAGACCGAAGCTGCGTGAATTTCGAGATCGCCCGCCGCGCGCGCGGCGAGGCAGGCATCGACATCGTGAAAGATGCGCGCGCATGGGAACTCCGTCTGAAGCACCTGGCGGCGGGTTGCATCGCTTTCCACAATAGCGGTGAGGTGGGCGGCGCTGAGATCGCGAATGACGCGAAGATGATTGCTGCCGAAAACGCCGGCGCCGACGACGACGTAATCGACAGGCTGGGCCACACTCAGCGGCCGGCCTTGCCTTCCACGACCTGGAGGCAGCGGGTGTAGAGCTCGAGCAGATGATTGACCTGATCCTCCGCCTTCGCGCCCTGCGGCGCGGTGAAGCCGGTGGATGCGGTGGCGGGGCGTCCCACGTTGGTCGTAGTGGCGATAAATTTGAGCAGATCGAGTGCGATGTCTTCGTTGCGGCGAGCGGCGCTGGACAGTGTTGCGGGTTGCTCCATTTGCGTCCTCCGCAACGATGCTACCAAAGGACTGGCCGTCCAGGGGACTGGCCGCCCGGGCAAAAGCGCCTGGGTGCGTGCTTGCCGCACGGGCAATTGCTCCTGCGGCGCGTGTTGTCGGGTTCGCTCCCTTTGGTCGCTCACGCTCACGCTGTTTGTGAGCTGATTTATTGCGCATCTTTCCGGCGCGTTCGGTGATGCGTGCGCGATTCACATCTTCCATCTACTGAATTGGCGCGATGGTGAGGCAGACGCGGCCGACGATGATATCGGACGGGATATCGTGCGGGCCGAGCGCGAGCAGGTGCACGGGGTAATTGAGCTCGAGTGGGCGAAGGATGAGGCGATTGTTCTGAAACTCTGCGACTCGGAATTGCAGTGCGTTGCCGACGCGGACAGCAAAGATGGATGGTTGTGGGGGATGGTAGGCGGCCGGAGAGTTGTAGTGGCGATCGATGACGGCAATGGTGTCCGGCGGCAGCACAGGGTTCATACCGACGGACTGGTGGCGCGTGATGCGAACGGAGACGAAGCGCAGCCATCCGCGCCGTGCTGTTGCGCGGCGTGTGCGCATCTGCTCGAGGACGCCGAGCGGTACCTGAATGTGATCCTGCGTTGCGGAAAGCAGCGGCACGGGATCGTGAATTGCGGCGCTTTGCGCCACAACGGGAACAGAAGTGTGCGTGGTGGTCGTTACACTTTCGCGGGATGTGGCGGGCGTGTCTTCCGTTGCGAGCAGATCGTTGACGGTGAGCATTTGCGCGGCGAGGAGGCGATCGAGCGCATCGAGGCTGAGAGTTCTTCGGCGACGCAGGAAATTGGAAATGTGTGAAGGTTGAAAACCGGTCTGACGGGCGAGGAGAGCTCCGTTCACACTGCCTCGATCGATCCGCCGAAGAAGTTCCAGGCGGAGGCGCTCATGCAGTTGGGAGAAATTCATTGTGGAAAGTTAGCCAGTAGACAAAGATGCCATAGTGAAGGATTGTCTGGGAGAAACGTAACCGTCGACGGTTCCTGTGGTAATTGGCATTCGGGAACGGGATGCCACGATGCACTCTCCTCCTGGTGAACGTATCGTTGACGGTAGCGATACCTGCCTTTAGAGTCGCATTGCTTCCACTCGCAATAGCGAGGCCTGCCTGATAACGAAATAGCAACGGTTGTAAGGGACGAAAGTCTTGCGCAACTAGGTGTTATGGGGCGGGGCTTGCGGCAATTATTTGCGGGTTACCCGGAATCGATCTGCGCACACTTGGAGCGTCCGCTGTTGCCAGAGAGCATACGCGAAGGCGCTTCGGAGCCAAGCTGCCGGTAGTCCCAAAAGCGGACGCGAGAGAGCAGCCAACTGACTACGAGCCAGCCGCGACGCCCGCAATGCGGGAGATAGGGCGCGACGGTGGGCCTGACGGGCCTTGGAGAAATGATGGAGTATTTGCGCGTTCAATTGAAAGTATGTGAAGGATGCGGAGGACTTTGGTTCCGCACGCACGATGCAGAAAATGTTTACGGGCGCTGCTGCGCGGGCAAGCTGGCCGTACACGCTAAAGCAATTCCAGGACAGCGGCGGGGACGCCGCGCGAAGCACCACGGAACCGCAGTGTGCGGAGGTGCGGCATGAGCGCCGCGATAGTGGTGAGATGCGTGCAGGCGAAGCGTGCGACCCGGCGCGAGGAACAAGCGGGAAAACCGCCGCAGGTGAAGCCGCCGGTCGAGCTTGCGTTCTACCGCAAGTACACGGAGGGCACGCTGCGACGGTTCATGTACCGCTCGATGGAGATCGGGAAGGTGCCATCGCTGCTGGGCGAATTCACGTTCCGTGGGAAGTCGAGTAACCGGCGCGGATACACGTTCGAGGACTCAGTGATCTTTGTCCATGATGTCGAGCGTTGCCTGAAGATGTTGCAACCGATGGAGCGCGAGCTGGTGGGGCGGATCGCGCTGCAGGAATACACACTGGCGGAAACGGCATCGATGATGGGGACGAGCATACGTTCGACGGTGCGGCGGTACGAGCTGGCACTGGACCAGTTGACGCGCATTTTCCTGCGGCGGGAGCTGATGCAGGTTCCGGGCACAAATAGCTGTCAAGCCCTCGAGAGTGGAGGAAGAGGAGGTAAGTTAAAGTAAGCAAGAGAGTTACAGAATTGCAAAATCTTGCCAATTAATTCCGTTCGAATTGATATCCTGAACTTAAGAGTTGAGACAAAGAGAAAAGAGGGGTGGGGCGCACGGCGCTTCGCCCCTTTTTTTGTTTGTCTGGTTGGGTGTGGGTTGAGAGACGTGGCAAAGAAGAGCGTGGAAGGCAAGAGGGCATCGCGGAGAAAACCAGAACTAGCGGAGATTGAGGGTTCGGAGGCGAAGCGAGCAGAGGAAACATCAGGCAAGCCGGAAAAAAAAAAGCGGCCGGTGCGAAGCATACAGGAGCATACGGACCGGGAGTTCCGGCGCGAGTTTCGTGATGTATGCACGGGATTGATCGAGAAGGCGAAATCGGGCAGCACAGCACACACAAGGCTGCTGCTGGAGATTGGGAAGTCGGGCGACCGGAAAGCAGCGAAGCGCGGCGGCAGAAGCCTGAGCGAGATGCTGCTGGATGAATTGAAGCGGCGGCAGGACGAGCGGGAAGCAGCGGCGGACAATGCAAGATTGGACGAAACGCAGACAAACGCGAAAGCGGACAACGACGAGGATGCAGCGAGTGTTGAAGACGTTGAAAAGGAATGACGGCTGGTGGCGCGGCGTGCTGTTTCTGGCGGGTCTTTGGCTGGCGACGCCTTGGTGGGGGCATGCGCTGCCGATGACCGCGGTGCAGGGAGTGGTGTACCGGGCGGATGGGTCGACAGCAAGAGGGACGTTGCTGGTGAGTTGGCCGGCGTTTACCGCATCGGATGGAAGCGCTATTGCGGCGGGGAGCAAGACGACCGCAATCGCGAGCGACGGTACGGTGAGCCTGTCGCTGTCGCCGAATGCGGGCGCCGCGCCGCAGGGGACCTACTACACGGTGGTGTACCACCTGACAGATGGGACGGTTTCCACCGAGTACTGGGTGGTGCCGCAGGCGGCGACGGCAACGATCGCACAGATGCGGGCACAGGTGGTTCCGGCAGCGGTGGCGCAGCAGACAGTGAGCCAGCAGTATGTGGATTCGTCGATCAGCGCCATCCGCGGGAACTATCTGCAACTGCAGGGCGGAACGATGGGCGGAGCGCTGACGCTGTCGAGCGATCCGGTGAGCTCGATGCAGGCGGCGACGAAGCAGTATGTGGACACGCACGCGGCGAACCTGCCGGTGAACTCGATACCGTATCAAGGCACTTCGGGCAGCATGCCGGTAGCGGCGACGCCGGCGAACATTGCGAGTCTCTACCGGAGCACAGTGTGGGGACCCGGGCAGGCGACACAAGTTGGAACGACCTTTCACGAAGGCTCTTCTGGAGCAGCATTGGCGGGAACGAGTCCGGCGACAGGCACGGGGAGCCTATGGGCTGCCTGGCCTTCGGTGAGCGGCGGAAGCTACGCGGCCGGGGGAGGGGTATCGCTGCCCAGTTCGCGCGGCAACGACATCAATGCCGGCGCGAACGATTACACCGCGACCTGGAGCGGCATCACCAATACGCCCAGTGTCTACTA
>DASVAI010000059.1:0-10383 GCA_036376445.1 Acidobacteriaceae bacterium | reverse complement strand
TTTGTTCCGGCTCCGGCTGCCGCCGCAGCCCGCAGGTACAGCGTCGGCCTGCCCAGCCGGCGTCGCCGCCGAAACCTCAAGTCAAGATCGCGCCATCCACGCCCCTCAATGTGGAATCCGCCGAGCTGGGCGGTCCCACATGGGATAACCGCTGGGACATATTCATCGAGCGCTCCCTGCCGCATGCCATGTTGACGGATCGCGTTCCCCGCGATGTTCGCCGCTACTGTCCCGCGTTCTACCAGATGAGCGATGCAGACAAGCGCGCGTGGTGGGCGTATTTCTTTCAAGCGGTAGCTGCCGCGGAGGCAGGACTGAATGCGACCACCAACGTCCGTCACACTGAGCCGGAGGTCGCCGTGCCCGATCACGTTACCGGACGGATCGTTCACCAACAGGGTCTCCTCCAGCTCACTTATGAGGACAGCAGGCGCTACGGCTGCGATTTCGACTGGAACGCCGACAAAGACCTTGCGCCGCACGATCCCGGCAGAACGATCCTGAATCCGGAGCGCAACCTTGCGTGCGGCATCCACATCCTCGCGCACCAGATTCTGGATCAGCACAAACCGATCTTCAGCCCCACATCTTACTGGGCTACGTTGCAGCCCGGTACCGTGAGCTTCCAGGTCTTCAAAAAGCAAATGACGAATCCGCCCGCCGCATGCGAACTGCACGCCCATCGTTCGACGGCGGTCGCGGGAGAGATCGCAAAACGCTAAAAAAGAAGTGTCGCCCGCGCCTTCAGTTTGCGGGGAGAGCAGAGCTATTTCACCAGGCTGCGGAAAATCATGAACAGCACACCGGAGAGCAGCGCGGCTGCGGGCAGCGTGAATATCCATCCAAGCGCGATATTGCGAATGGTGCTCAACTGAAGCCCGCTGTTGTTCGCCATCATGGTGCCCGCAACGCCTGATGAGAGCACATGTGTTGTGGAAACCGGCATTCCAAAACTGTCTGCTCCCAGAATGGTTCCCATCGCCACAAGACCCGCGGCCGCGCCCTGCCCGTAAGTCAGGTGTTCCTTACCTATCTTCTCGCCCACAGTGGTTACGATGCGCTTCCAGCCCACCATCGTGCCCAGACCCAACGCGAGCGCCACGGCCAGCTTCACCCATCCCGGAATGAACTTGGTCGCGGCGTCCAGATGGTCCTTGTAGTTTGTCAGTACCTTTGCGTCCGCATCGCTGAAGGAGATGTTCTTGTCTCTAAGCATTGCCTGAATGCTTTCGCTTGCTAGGTACATATCGTTGCGCACGTTTGACTGCTTCGCCGCCGGAACTGCCGCGAGCGTCTTGTACACGGTCACTTCCTGACTGATCTCCCGGATAAGTTGACGTTCTGCCATCATGGTTTCCGGCGCAAGCTGTTTGGTCTGTAAATAGCGTGCTGCATTCGCACGCGCATTTGAGTCATTGATTGTTGAACTCAGGTACGGCTCCAGGGTCGATGCCGCTTGCTCGGAAACTGCGGCGAAGTCCTGTACCTGGTTCACGCCAATGGCGTGGTTCAAGGTGTACGCCGTAGGAACCGTTCCGATCAAAATCAGCATGATCAGTCCCATACCTTTTTGTCCATCATTCGACCCGTGGGCGAAGCTCACGCCGGTGCAGGTCCCGATGAGCAGCGCCCGAATCCAGAATGGAGGGGGCGCATCGTTCTGGGGCGCTTCGTAGAGATGCTTGTCTTTTACGACCAGCTTGAAAACAAGTAGCAGCAGCGCGGCAAAGCCGAATCCGATGATTGGGGAAACCAGTAGTGCCTTGAACACGCTGATCGTCTGGCTCCAATTCACGCCGGTGGTGCCGGTAGTCACGCGCATGGTTGCGGCGAGGTATTGATTCGCCAGGCCTACCCCAATGATCGATCCAATCAGCGTATGCGAGCTCGACACGGGCAGCCCCAACCACCAGGTGCTCAGGTTCCATACGATTGCCGAGACCAGCAGAGCGAACACCATTGCGAACCCGGCATACGAGCCGACATGCAGAATCAGATCCGTCGGCAGGAGCGATAACACCGCAAATGCCACCGCGCCCGATGAGGCCAGTACGCCCACCAGGTTCCAAAGTCCGGACCAGACCACAGCGGCATTCGGTTCCAGAGAATGGGTGTAGATGACCATTGCGACGGCATTGGCTGTATCGTGAAACCCGTTCACGAATTCGAACCCGAGCGCGATCAGCAGCGCCACGCCCAGCAGCACATAAGGCCAGGCCGTCGGATAGTGCGTCTGAGCAAGATCAGATCCCAGCCGCAACGCCGTGTAGACAATGCCGGCCACGATCGCGGATCCAAAAGCGATCGTCCCGATTTTGCTGCGACTGCGACCGGCAGTATCGCCGGCGGCGCGTGGGCCTAATGGTCGGATATTGGATACCAGGCTTACGGCATCGTCCATCGAAAGCGGCTCCTGAGCTGGCTCCGCGAAGTTAACAGATCACCCTCACATAGAGCATTAGCCAGGACTGCCAGATTGTGAATTTCTGGTGAATCAAGGCGATGATCGCGGGCCCGCATAAGCAAGAGTTTGCCAAGGTCGAATCAAGAGTTACTTCAGCGCCGGTATTCTGCGGTTGCCGGTAACCTTCCAGATGCGGGCGCGGCGGCTGAAAAAATCCCTAGCTCGATTCAGAAATTCGTTGTTTTGCGAATGCCCGTAGAAAACGCAGACTGAGTATGCGTTAACGCCAGTCGTCGCGCGCTGCCAGCGTATCGTTCATCACCTGATCGAAGTTCGCGTTCTTCTTCATAAGGATGTCGCCGAATGTCCGCTGTTCCAGTCGCAGCACAATTGCCTGCAGCCGCAGCAATTCCAGCAGCGCAAGCTGCAGGCAAATCGCACCTCGCTCCGTCCGCGCGACGCGGAGCATCTGGCTCAGGCGAACAGGCGCTTCTTCTGTCGCTAGCCGCCGCCATGCCTGGTCAAGCATTTGGCCTATCGTTACCGGGTCATCGTCCAAATTGAGCACCGGACCACGTTTCGTCCGCTCCAGCACTTCATGGAAGACGCGAACCAAATCCACCGGACCCGCAGGAGTTTCTGCCGATTCAGCAGGGTAATTCCAGTCAGGATGGCTGGAGATCATCACGATCTTCTCCTGCTTCTGCTCCGGCTTCCCGCCTGCCGCCTTCGTGGCAAAGCCGCGCCGCGTACCGCATGCGAGGGAAAATCCGTTATCCATGAGAAGAGTCTTCGCGCTCATTTCTTCAACCTTAGCAGCGCACGCGAGTCTGGAGAGTTAAGCTGGCGGCCGGCACAGTGTGAATTTTTCGTGAACGCGCTGTCGCGCTTCAGCGTGTTCTAGCGCCAGTCGTCCCGGGCCGCCAGCGTGTCGTTCATCACCTGATCGAAGTTGGCGTTCTTCTTCATAAGGATGTCGCCGAATGTGCGCTCCTGCCGCAGCAGGATGGCCTGCAACCGCACCAGCTCCAACACTGCGAGGAACATACAGATCACCGCACGCTCGGATCGCGCATTGCGCAGCATCTGGCTCAGCCGCACCGGTCTGTCCTCCATCGTCAGCCGCCGGCGCATGTAGTCGATCATCTGGCCGACCGTCACCGACTCGTCGTCAACATTGAGCACAGGTCGTTGCTTGACGCGCTCCAGCACCTCGCGGAAGACGCGTACCAGGTCTACAGTGTCGGCGGCGATCTCGCGGTCTGTGCCTTCCTGGTCCTGAAACTCGCGATACGCCGGCCGCGTCCACGTGGCCTCTTCAATCTGCTGCTTCTGCTTCAGCATCTGCGCGGCATTCTTAAAGCGCTCATGCTCCAGCAGTCGCTCCACCAACTCACGCCGCGGGTCTTCGTTTTCCGCCTCGCCCGCTTCCGCAGGGCTGCGCGGCAGCAGCATGCGGCTCTTGATGTGGATCAGCAGCGCCGCCGTGTAGATGAACTCACCCGCGGCATCCACATCGGTCTGCTTCAGGTTCTCGACATAGCTCAGGAATTGCGCCGTGATCTTCGCAATCGGGATGTCGTAGATGTCGATGTCCTGCTTGCGGATCAGGTCCAGTAACAGGTCGAGCGGGCCCTCGTACACCTGCCCCACGACAACCGAGAAGGGCGACACGCTCTCCACTTCATCCTTCTTGCGCGCCGGCTTCGCGCCTTCCGGCTTGGCATCGCGCTTCTCTACGTTGCGATCCTCGCTCACCGCGTTATCTCCGGCAGCAGATGCATCGCCGCATTCACTTCCGCCATTGTCTGGGATGCTCGGCGTCGCGCACGCATCGCGCCATCCCCCAGTACTTCGAGCACTCGCCTCTCGTCGAACTGCGCGCGCCGTTCCTGCATCGGCTTCAACTCGCGCACAATCGAGTCTGCTGCCCAGCCTTTGCACTCGATACATCCGATGCCCGCGCTGCGGCACCCTTCATATACCTTCGCCATCGTCTCCGGCGTAGAGAAGACCTTGTGCAGATCGCCAACCGGACACTTGTCCGGATCGCCGGGATCGCTGCGCCGCACACGCGCGGGGTCGGTCACCATCGTCTTGAGCTTCTGTCGCAACACCGGCTCAGGATCGGTCAGCAGGATTGTGTTGTTGTAACTCTTCGACATCTTGCGGCCATCCGTGCCGGGAAGCTTCGGCGAAGGTGTCAGCAGTACCTGCGGCTCCGGCAGGATCGGTTGCACGCCGCTCTGCGCATCAGGCTTTCCATCCTCGGCCACCAACGTCTCTTTCAACTCCGTGTGTGTCGGGGGTACGTATCCCGGCGGCGGGCAGAACTGATTGAAGCGCCGCGCGACCTCGCGCGTCAGCTCGATATGTGCCACCTGGTCCTGCCCCACAGGGACGAAGTTTGCCTGATACATCAGGATGTCCGCCGACTGCAGCAGGGGATAACCGAGGAATCCGTAAGTGCTCAGGTCCTTGCCCGCGATATTCTCCTGCTGCTCCTTGTACGTCGGCACGCGCTCCAGCCAGCTCAGCGGCGTAATCATGCTGAGCACCAAGTGCAGCTCGGCATGCTGCGGCACATGGCTTTGCACAAACAGCGTGCATATCTCCGGATCGAGACCGGCGCCCATCCAGTCCAGCGCCACGTCCAACGTGTTCTGCGCCACGTTTCGCGGATCGGCATAATCCGTCGTCAGCGCATGATAGTCCGCGATGAAGAAGTAGCACTCGTACTTGCGCGAGCCGTCAGGATTCTTCTCGTGCTGCAGGCCGACCCAGTTCTTGAGCGCGCCCATGTAATTGCCCAGGTGCAGCTTGCCGGTAGGCCGCATGCCGCTCAGAATGCGGAATGGTGTAGTGAGAACCGTCGGTGAATCTGTATTCGAAGCCATTGGGTGCTTCGTCGATTGTACCGGCGCAGCGCGTCGGCTTCAGCCGTGCATCAGCAGTGTTTGGAAGACCGCGATAATCGGCGTCACAATGATCATCGTCACCCACCCGCCGACGATAAACGCCAGAATCCAGCCGATCCATCCCATGTTGTCGTAGATTGCGGCGAAACGGCCGCTGATCATGTGACGGAACAGGTGGCTGCCGTCCAGCGGCGGAAAGGGCATCAGGTTGAAGACCGCTAGTACCAGGTTCAGCGCGATGCCGTAATAGAAGATCAGAATCAGCGGGAAGACGATAGACGCCGCCGACACCAGGCCGGGATCGAGCATCCCGGTCAGCATGCCGTGCAGAATCTCGCGGCCCAGCGGCACGAAGCGTTCTATCAGGAGCAGAACGACCACCGAGCCCAGTGCCAGCAACAGGTTGCTCGCCGGCCCGGCGAGCGTCACCAGCATGTCGTCACGTTTGTAGTTCTGGAAATTCCGTCCCGTCACCGGGGTCGGCTTGGCCCAACCGAAAATCAGTCCGCCGCCGAAGATCGGAGAAAACAACGCAATTAGCGGGAAGATGATGGTCCCGAACGGATCGATGTGCTTCGCCGGATTCAGCGTCACTCGCCCCAACATGCGCGCTGTCTGATCGCCCAGGCGCGAGGCCGTCCATGCATGCGCAGCCTCATGGAACGATAGCGCAAAGAGCAGAACAATAAATTCAAAAATCTTTTGGGCGAACCTCGGATCCATACAGACTTTCCAGGTGGATTTGCTCTGCGGCAAGTGAATGAGTGTCGAGCGGGGAACAGCCGATGTTAGCACGCGGTCCGGTTACATATCCTCTTCGTCTTCCCAGCCCTGGTTTTGGATATCGCTCTTCTTTTTGATCTCCCGCGCCGGTATGCCGCCCGTGATCGATCCCGGTCCGATATCACGCGTCGCCACAGCCATTGCGCCCAGGATCGCATTCTCACCCACATCCACGCCTGCCATGACCGACGCGTGGTACGTGATGCGCGCGCGCGGCCCGATCTCCACCCGGCGGTTGTCGATGTCCTGCGCGTTGATCGGGTGATGCGCATGCGAATAGACAGCAGCGTAATCGCTCAGGGATGTGCCGTTGCGGATGATGATTTCGCCTCGGTCGTCGAGCATCACGTATTTGTGGATAGTGCAGTTGTCCTCGATCGTCAGGTTGTATCCAAACGAGAACTCAATGCCATGGAACATCTTCACATTCTTGCCCAAGGACTTGAAAATGTGCGAGCCCAGTACGCAGCGCAGGCGAAATCCGAGCCAGTGATTCAGCGCCAGTGGTGAACGATCAAACATCTGCCACAGATAGATCAGCGGCTTGCGCTCGGCATACTTCTGCTCGTCGATGTCGCCGTAGTATTCGGGCTCGAGCGTGATATTCGCCGGATCGAGCGAGAGCTCGACGCAGTTGTAGGGCAGTTCCGTGGTGAGCTGGAAATTGAGCTTGCCCCCATGCGGCCGGGCAAAGAGCAACTGGTGCAGCGTGTCGCGCACCAGCTCGCCGCGCAGCTTCGGCTCCTTGTGCTTCGTGAATTCGTCATTCAGAAAACGCAGCCATCGCCGGTAGACGTCCTCGGCCTCCGGTGTGGGCTTCAGTTCGCGATATTTGTACTCAGGCATCGTTCGGGCAATCCTATTCGCGCCGCATCATTCATTAAAAGCTTGTTTTTGGATGCGACGCTACCTGCGCGGTCGCAGACGCCCGAAGATTATCGATGAGCCGCGCCGCCGCACCGCCCTCAAGGGCAGTCCGGGCCCGCGCCAGCCCGTCTTGCAGGTCCGCCGCAACACCCGCCACCATCAGGCATGCTGCTGCGTTGAGCGCCACCACATCCCGCCGCGCGCCTGCGTGCGGACTCCGGTCTGTTCCGCGGATGACTGCCTGCAGAATCTTCGCATTGCCCTCTGGCGAATCGGCACCCCTCAGCGCATCAGGCGATACACGTGCGAGCCCAAGCTTCTCCGGCGCAAATTCATAACGCTTCGTAGCTCCGCGCCGTATCTCCACCACAGAAGTCGGCCCGGTCAGCGTCAGCTCATCCAGTCCATCCGCGCCATGCACTACCATGCCGTGCCGCACGCCGAGCCGCGCCATGGTCTGTGCCACCAGGTCCACTTTCTCGCGCGAAAATACGCCCATCAACTGCGCCTGCGCGCCCGCGGGATTGCTCAACGGCCCAGCAAGATGAAACGTGTTCCGGAAACCGAGTGCCCGTCGCACCGGCTGCACGCGCCGCATGGTTGGGTGCGAAGTCGGCGCGAACAGGAAGACAAACCCGTGCGCCCGCAGACACGCCACGGCCAGCTCCGGCGTCAGATCCACCGGCACCCCCAGCGCCTCCAATACGTCCGCCGATCCGCAGCGCGAGGTCAGCGCGCGATTGCCGTGCTTGGCAACCTTCGCGCCCGCCGCGGCCGCGACCAGGGCCGCTGCAGTCGAGATGTTGAACGTGCCCGACCCGTCGCCGCCGGTCCCGCAGGTGTCCACCAGCTCTGCGCGCTCCGCTTCGGTCACCGGCAATGGCATCAGCCGCTCGCGCAGCGCCATCACGACGCCGGTGACCTCATCAACCGTTTCGCCGCGCTCGGCCAGTACAGTCAAAAGCGCGGCGATCTCTACATCGGTCACGTTGCCGTCCAGCATGGCGCCCACCGCCGCGTGCGCCTCCTCGGCGCGGAGCGTTCGGCCGCGTTCCACCATCTCCTTCAGCATCGGACGCAGATCATGCATGTGTTCTCATGCTAACCGTTCGCGGGCGTCGCATGGCCCGATGCGCCGCCGCTTGCTACTATGGAACGTTACCTCTCACCTATCTATGAAAATCCACGAATATCAGGCAAAGGACATCCTTGCGAAGTACGGCGTTGCCGTGCCGCGCGGCGAGGTGGCAAACACTCTCGATGAAGCTCTCGAAGTCGCACGCCGGCTCTTCACCAGTGGCGCGAAAGGCGTCGTTGTCAAGGCACAGATCCACGCCGGCGGACGCGGCAAGGGCGGCGGCGTAAAGGTGGCGAAGAACTTTGCCGAAGCCGAGGAGTACGCCAAGAACATTCTCGGCATGCAGCTCATCACTCATCAGACCGGCCCGGAGGGACAGAAAGTCCAGCGCCTGCTCATCGAAGAGACCGCACCGATCGACCGTGAGCTCTACCTCGGCATCGTGCTCGACCGTGCCAGGGCGCAGCTCGTCTTCATGGCCTCGCAGTCCGGCGGCATGGAGATTGAAGAAGTCGCTGCGAAGAATCCCGATGCGATTTACAAGGAGTACATCGATCCCGCGGTCGGCTTTCAGTCTTACCAGGCGCGCAATCTCGCGTTCAAGCTCGGCCTCAAGCCGACGCAGATCAACGAAGCCGTGAAGTTCATGACCGGCATCTACAAGGCTTACGTCGACACCGATGCCTCGCTGCTCGAGATCAATCCCTTCATCACGACCAAGGACGACCAGCTCTTCGCCCTCGACTGCAAGATCAACTTCGACGACAACGCAATGTTCCGCCACAAAACACTGAAAGAGTTGCGCGACGTTGCCGAAGAAGACCCGCTCGAAGTGGAAGCCTCAAAATACGCGCTCAATTACATCCGGCTCGACGGCAACATCGCCTGCATGGTCAACGGCGCAGGTCTCGCCATGGCGACCATGGACATCATTCAGTACGCCGGTGGCTCGCCTGCGAACTTCCTGGACGTAGGCGGCGGCGCCAACCAGCAGCAGATCGAGAACGCCTTCCGCATCCTGCTCTCCGACAAAAATGTGCAGGCCGTCTTCATCAACATCTTCGGCGGCATCCTGCGAGTCGACACACTCGCGCAGGGCGTCGTCTCAGCGGCCAAGAACCTCAACGTGAAGGTCCCCGTCGTCCTCCGCCTCGAAGGCACCAACGTCGAAGAAGGCCGCAAGATCCTGAAGGACTCCGGCCTCAAATTCCTCGTCGGAGAAACGATGCAGGATGCGGCACAGAAAGTAGTGGAAGCAGCGAAGGGAGTGGCTCGCTAATGGCGGTTCTCGTAGATAAAAACACTCGTCTGATCGTCCAGGGAATTACCGGCAAAGAGGGAACCTTTCATGCGAAGGGTTGTGCTGAATATGGGACCAAAGTGGTGGGTGGCGTCACTCCTGGAAAAGGAGGAATGACTCACGAAGGTTGGCCCGTATTCGACACGGTAGAGAAAGCTGTCTCTTCCACCGGCGCGAACGCCACGGTCATCTTCGTCCCGCCGCCCTTCGCTGCCGACGCCATCCTCGAGGCCGAAGACGCAGGCCTGCCGCTCATCATCTGCATCACGGAAGGCATCCCGGTCAACGACATGGTGAAGGTCTGGGCGAAACTCAAATACTCGAAGTCGCGTCTCGTCGGCCCCAACTGCCCGGGTGTCATCTCGCCCGGCAAGGCGAAAATCGGCATCATGCCCGGTCGCATTCACAAGGAGGGTTCCGTCGGCATTGTCTCGCGCTCCGGCACCCTCACTTACGAGGCCGTCTACCAGCTCACGCAGCGCGGCATCGGCCAGTCCACTGCCATCGGCATTGGTGGCGACCCCATCATCGGCACCACGCACGTCGACGCGCTCAAGCTGCTGAACGAAGATCCCCAAACCGAGTCCATCATCCTCATCGGCGAGATCGGCGGCACCGCGGAAGAAGCCGCCGCCGCATACGTAAAGGCCAACGTGAAGAAGCCGGTGGTCGGCTTCATCGCCGGCCAGACCGCGCCTCCCGGCCGCCGCATGGGCCACGCTGGTGCGATCATCTCTGGCGGTCAGGGCACCGCAGCCGACAAGATGAAGGCGCTCAAGGAAGCGGGCATCCACGTCGTGCAGTCGCCGGCCGAGATCGGCGAAACCCTGGCGCGCGTGATCGGCAAAGCCTAGCTAAGCGAGTATGCGGACCGCGCCAGCCGCGGTTCGCACGCTACACTGATATTTCATCCGAATTGAAAACTACTCAGGAGATAGTTGTGTCATCGCAACGCACCTTCAGCATCATCAAGCCTGACGCTATGCGCAAAGGCTACGCCGGCGCCATTCTTGCCGAGTTCGACAAGGCCGGC
>DASVAI010000052.1:0-9331 GCA_036376445.1 Acidobacteriaceae bacterium | reverse complement strand
GTCTTCGTCGACGTTCTCTCCTTTGACCGGCGCAAGCCCGGCAATCCTATCTGGCTCGCTTACGGGCAGTTCGTGCGGACATTCCTGCTGCCGCTGGCGGCAAACCGCTACCTCGGCTGGCCGCTGGCTGCTTCCATAGAGCGCCGCGACGGTTACGAGCCCGGCGATCTCTATCCTCATCTGCCCGCCTATCGCCGGTGGACAGCGCCTTTGCGCTCGCTCGTCACACTTCCGCATCTGCTTGAGCGCAAGGCGAATGCCGCCGCCGCGACGGGAGCCACTCCGGTGCGCGAGCAAAGCCCCGAGGTCGCGACGCACGTCCTGCGCGGCACGCTTAAGAAGCTTCACCACGCCTTGAGCGAGCTCACCCCGCCGCCGCGTGCTTCCCGCTGGAGCGACTACACCACCACCGCCAGCCATTACAGCGCAGAAGACCACGCGCGCAAGGCCGCATTCGTCGAGCGGGCGCTCGCGCAGGCCGCTCCGCAGCGCGTCCTCGACGTCGGTGGCAACACCGGTCATTATTCCCGCATTGCGGTCGCCGCGGGCGCCAGCGTGGTCTCGTGGGACACCGACGTGCAGGCCGCGGATGCCAACTGGCGTGAAGCCCGCGCAAAGCATGAGCCCATCCTGCCGCTCATCGCCAATATCGCCCGTCCCACTCCCGCCGTCGGCTGGCAGAACTCCGAGAGCCTCAGCCTGATCGATCGTTCCGAGGGCGCATTTGACACCATCATGATGCTCGGCGTGATTCATCACATGCTGCTCATCGATCAGATTCCGCTGCCCGCCATCTTCGATCTGGTGCGCCGCCTCACCACCCGCTGGGCGATCATCGAATGGGTGCCGGCATCGGACTCGCAGTTTCAACAGCTCTGTCGCGGACGCCAGGAGCTCTACGGTCATCTGGATGAAGCGGCTTTTCTTGCGGCCGCTGGCACGCATTTCGCGCGCCGCCTGGTCGAGAACCTGCCTAACGGCCGAAGCCTCTGGCTCTTCGAGGCCCAGTGAAAGCAAGGCCCTTTCTCCAGGGAGCCGGCTTTGCGACTCTCTACATCGCGCTCTACGCTGCTGATTTTTTGAACCCCACAGTGGGCGACGCATACCATCGCTTTTTCCCGCTCACCACCATTTACCGCGCCATTCTGTTGCTGACACTGCTTCTCTGGGTGGCGGGCGGACTCGCTTTCTGGACGCTGGAACGGATGTCGCCGCTCTGGAAGCGGATCTTCTGGCTGATGCCGATCGTTCTGCTGCCCTGGCTTTTCTTTTGCAGCATGACCGCCATCTCCTTTGTCTCGACGGAATCCACGCTGCCCTTCCAGATGCTGCGACTGAGGCGCTGGACGACGCCGGCCTTCGGCGCGGTCGCTCTGTTGCTATTGATCGTGAAGCCAAAGCTCTACGATCGGTGCGTCAACGGAATCCGGTACTGTTACATGGTGGCTGGGTTCGGCCTGCTGGTCATCCTCCCTCGAATCGGCTTTATGGCGCTCAAGAGCGGCTCGCCGGAGCGACCAGGTTTCGAGCGCGCCGGATTGCCCGAAGTCTCGCCCGATGCAGCGCGTATCGTCTGGATCCTCATGGACGAGCTCTCCTACGATCAGGCTTTCGCCTCACGCCAGCCAGATGTTCAGCTTCCGAATTTCGATCGCCTCGCGCAAACCAGCGTTAGCTTTTCAGATCTGCAGCCGCCTGCTCCGGCTCCCGGCCCCGGCTCTATGACGGAAGATGTTTTGCCTGCGCTTATGCTGGGCAAATCCGTGGTGGCATTGCAGAAACCCTACCTGGCTCCGCTCGCCTATCGCACCCGGCCCGGCACCCCCTGGCACACTTTCAACGAGAACGACACGATCTTTGGCGATGCGCGTTCCCTTGGCTGGAGCACCGGTCTTGCCGGCTGGTACAACCCCTACTGCCGGCTGCTGCCGAACGTGCTGGACCGCTGCGTCTGGGTCTATTCCGAACCCGCCGTCGATGGCCTTTCGCGCGCGCTCTCGAGCCAGAAGTCCATCGTCCAGAACATGGTGCAGATGACACCTCTTCCCGACACGTTGAATACCCGGATTCACGGGCTGAGAAATGAAGATGTTCAGACACACACCAATGATTACCTCAGCGTGATGGCTCACGCGAAGGACCTCATCCAGGATTCGCGGATCCGATTTGCATTCATCCATCTGCCGATCCCGCACCCGCCCGGCATCTACGATCGCGTGCATCACGTGATCAATGGCCACGGCTCATACCTGGACGACCTTGTGCTGGCGGACGAAAGCCTGGGCACCCTGGAAGAAGTGCTCCAGTCCACTCCCGCCGCAGCAAACACTGTCCTGATCCTTTCTTCCGACCATTCCTGGCGACCGTTCCTATGGAAAGGCACACCAGACTGGTCCGAAGAAGCAGAGGCGGCTACGCACGGCAACTTCGATCCTCGCCCTGTCTTGATGATTCATCTTCCCGGCCAGCAGACCGCACACCTCATCGCAAAGCCTGTCAACGTCCTCATCACTCACACAATCCTTGAGGGTTTGCTCCACGGCCAGATCCGGGACGCGGCCGATGTGGATCGGCTCATCGATGCTCGGCCTCAGCAATCGATCGCTCTGCAATCCGCAAAGGCGTCGGATCCGCAGGCTAGAAATTAAGTTCTGTCTCATTCCGTCTATCGTGCTTGTTTTGAAAGAGTCCTGCTGCAGTTCGAAACCCGACACTCATCCGTTCCGGATGACCAATGTTGCGTTCTGTCCGGTCCACATTTCGCACCCAGGTTTTTCGCACGCCGGTGCTGACGAGGCGGCTTGACTGTAGAGCGATCTCCGAAACAATCCGTTTCCCCAACGAGCGGCTTCTTTGAGGGCGCCGGCTTCGCTACTCTCTACGTCCTGCCCATCGCGAATGCCTTCTTTAAGCCATGGCACGTGAATGCCTACCATCACGCATATCCCGTCGGAAGCATTCCGCGTGCCATCTTTTTTCTGACCTTGCTTGTTTGGGCGCTGGCATCGCTTGCCATCTCAGTCGCCGACCGCGCATCGGCGCGCAAGAGCGCTCTGATCTGGAGCGCGCTGACGGTCGCTCTGGTCTGGCTTCTTGGCCGCATCGTCGCCGGAATTCTGAACGCGCATCCGGTGGCAGCCGCGCGCGTTCTGGTCGCCACGCATATCACGATGGCCACGACGGTGGTCGCGCTGCTCGTTTTGCGTATCATGCGCCCCGCGTTGCTTGGGCAGATATTCAATGCCGCTCGTGCATTCAGCACTGTATCTGCCTTCGGCATGCTGATCCTGCTGCCCAAGCTCGGCTTGCAGGCCTTCCAGAAGGAAGCGGCGGAGCAGACGGCGTTCACGAATCCATCGCTCGCAATGCCGGCTCCGGGTCAGCCGCGCATCGTCTGGATTCTCCTCGACGAGCTTTCCTACAACGTGGTCTTTCAACATCGGCCGCCGGGGCTGACGTTTCCTAACCTGGAGCGTTTCGCGCAGCACAGCACCAGCTTTTCGAATCTGCAGCCCGCCGGCTACTACACCGAGCTGGTGATTCCCAGCCTCATCCTCGGCCAACCGGTTGCCGATGTGGAGCACATCTACGGCAGGCCGTTTCGCTATCGCACCGTCGATCGCGGCCCCTGGTACCCGTACGACCCGCAGCGCACGATCTTCGGCGAAGCCAGGCGCCTCGGCTGGACTACCGGAATCGCCGGCTGGTTCAATCCCTATTGCCGGATTCTGCCCGGCGTCCTCGACCGCTGCTTCTGGCGCGATTCCGATGCGTATCCGATGTTTCAGGGGCCGCTCTATTACGAGCGGAGCACATTCCGGAACCTGCTGGCGCTGCTGCGGCCGCAGGAGCGTATGGACCCGTTCGCCGCCTTGCCTGTCGATCGCGTCACCCGCATCCACGACTATCTCAAGATCCTGCCGCAAGCGGAAAATCTGCTGCGCGATCCGCGTATCCGCTTCGTCATGCTGCATCTGCCCATCCCGCATCCGCCCGGGATTTACGACCGCAGCCGGCAGAGCCTCGGCCCGACGGGCAACTACATCGACAATCTCGTTCTCGCAGACCGGACAGTCGGCGAGTTGATGCGGGTCATCCAGTCCACCCCCGGAGCATCCGAAACTTCCGTGATTGTCTCTTCCGATCACTCCTGGCGTGTCAACTACTGGAAGACAATCTCTGACTGGACCTCCGAGGAACAGCAGGTCTCCGGCGGTCGCTTCGACCCCCGGCCCGTGCTCATGGTGCAACTCGCGGGTCAGGACGCCAGCCGGACGATCGAGCAGCCGACGAACGCCATGGTGGTGCACCGCATACTGCAGGGCCTCCTGCGCAACCAGATTCACAGTGATGACGATCTCGACCGCATCGCAGGCTCGGCCCCGCTGCAAAACACGACTGCTGAGAGGCGGCCATGAGCAGCTTCCATTTCCGTTTATCTGAACTTCACTCAAGGGAACCAAATCACTGTACGAAAGCTGAGAACGTTGCATGAGAACGATTCGACCCTGGCTCCAGGGCGGCGGACTCGCCATGCTGTATCTGCTTCCTCCACTGGGCCAGTTCCTGTCGCCCGCGCGACGCAATCTCTACCACCAGCTTCTGCCGGCCACCACTCTCACGCGCGGCCTGCTTATCGATCTGCTCGCGCTGGGGCTGGTGTGCAGCATCGCTTTTCTGCTGCTGGACCGCGCCGCTCTCCGGCTGAAGCAATTTCTATGGCTGCCCGTCTTCTTTGCAGCGGCTTGGATCGTCACTCGCGATATCGCAGACTCCATCAGTGACCCCATGCTTCACGGACGCATGCTGCGCCTAACGCCATATGTCCCATGCGTGGTTCTCGTGGTGGCCGCCGCTCTGCTGCTGTTCACGCCTCGCGTCTATCACTACTGCATGCGGGGAGCGGCCGTTATCCTCGCGGCGGGCGGCATTGCGGCGCTGCTCGTCATTCTTCCGCGTCTCGCGATGTCGTCGTTCAGCCGCATGCCGCAGGAGCAGGCAGGATTCACGCGTCCTGTAAGCCAAACGCGGCAATTGGGCGAAACCCGCGTCGTATGGATACTGTTCGACGAGCTCTCCTACGACCAGGTATTCGAGCATCCCCAACCCGGAATCGTTCTGCCTGCCTTTGCCCGATTCGCCGACCAGAGCGTGAGCTTCTCTCAGCTATCTCCGGTTGGATATGAGACAGAGCGCGTCATCCCTTCCTTGTTGCTGGGCAAGCCGGTTGCCGATGTGAAAGGCGATGCGAACGGAAGAATGCTGCTGCGCCACACCGACGACTCGCCGTGGGAGCATTTCGATCAGGACGCGACGATCTTTGCCGCGGCCAAGCGCAATGGGTGGGGAACTGGCGTCGCTGGCTGGTACAACCCCTATTGCCGCATTTTGGACAACGTACTGAACCGCTGCTACTGGACCTTCGCTCAATCCGTCGCTGGTGTTCTGTTCAGCCGCCTTTCCAGCCGGCAGTCGACCTGGGAGAACGCGCTCGACGGCTTGCCGCTAGCTGCCCGCTTTGAAGGGCTCTGGCACCAGACGCCTCCCAATCAAGCGCTCATCGATGATTACCGCAACATCACGAATGCCGGAGAGGCGCTGATTCGGGACACGGACATTCGCCTAGCCTTCATTCACATGCCGGTTCCGCATCCGCCGGGATTGTTCCCGGATCCCGCGACGCATGCTCCCGATTACCTCGGCAACCTCATCCTTGCCGATCAAGCGATGGCGCAGTTCTTCAAGTCGCTGGCCGACAGTCCGGCCGCTGCCAATACAGTGGTCATCGTCTCATCCGATCACTCGTGGCGCGTACCCCTGTGGCGCGGCACCACCGACTGGAACAACACCGAGGAGCACGCCACGAATGGAGGCGTCTTCGATCAGCGCCCGGTGCTCATGGTGCGCTTTCCGCAGCAGACCAAACCTTATCGGGTGGACCGGCCGGAGAGCGAGATGATCGTGCACGATCTCGTGCTTGATCTGATCGAAGGAAAGATGCGAACACCGGAGGAGTGGCTCGCCAGTTTGTCGCCCGCCGCTCCTGCTGTCGCCCAAGAAGACTAGACCAAAAAATAAAGGCCACCCGCCGGTGGCCTCTGGGAGGCTAGTCGAGATGAGAGCCTTCGGTCTGCGCCGTTGGGCTTTTCAGGCGCTGCTCTTGGGGGGCCGCTCCTGACACGACAATCATCCCTCTGCCGGCTTCGGGAATGAATCCCTCTTTCCAGTTCAGATTCTCCCCCGAAGGTGGGACGTTCTGTTTCCGGAACAGTGTGCTTGTTGTGAAACTTCCGGAAAAGGCCGTCCGTCTACCCGCTCAGAGTCACGAAAATGTGCTCCGGCGGACTGCAATCCGTCCTGCGGTACCCTTCCTCGGACAACGAAGCTGCCTCATCGAGACAGCTTCGTTGCTTTTTCCCAAAATGGAACCGGTCGGACCTATCTTGAGATCTTTGTCATCCGCTCCTCGTGTGGCGGAAGAAATGGCAACCGCAGGTCTTTCCCAGCTTCGCGGCGTCGATCCGGGCCTTCACATTCGCAGTCATATGATCGCGGCTGAACGGCTCGCCCTGCCCCGTGAGGAAGACGGTCATATCATCCGGCTCAAGAGCGAGCTGGGATGATGGCCCTTCCGCCGATAAGGACATTAGGCAGACGAGATCACGGTGTGTGAGCGAACCACCTGCTTACAACATTGTGAAAGAGAAAATATAAGGGTCCAGCACTCGCCGCGACGAGGAGCAAGCCTACCGAGGAGGCGAGGGTCATCCGAGGGCGGACGAGGAACGATAAAAGTGATCCGACGCATAAGCCTAGACTCAGATCTAAGTACGGATGAGTAGGCCACCAAAGCATACAAACAATAGCTGGTATCGCGATTATCAAGCCTTTAAACTCAGTCTTGAATTCCGAAGACCACAGTTGCATGTTCATGTTCACAGTCCTCGTTATGCCCTGGTATTTCGTCATCCCGCGCGAAGCGAAGGACACGCAGTCGCTCGCGTCGTCATGCAAGTTTGCGTGAGTGACCATCGGGAGCGAACCCTACTTCACGCGCCGCAGGCGCAGTCGCCCGGACGGCTAGAGCATTTTCGGTACTACTGTGGACACGAAGCTGCTCTCGACGTGGCTTTTCCGTTAAGAAAAGCCACACAAATCGTCGTTAGATGGACTACACCTATACCGAAAATGCTCTAGTCCCGCTTCTCGGCCCGCCACTTGAAGCCCAAAAAGCCGACATACCCCAACTGCAGCACCCAAGTCAGCACATAAGCCAGCACCAGGTGACGATGCGCCATCACTCATTCTCCTTCCACGGTGTCGGCTCGAGCGTCGACTCCAGCGCGCGCAGCGCCTCGTCCTGCTCGCGCACTTGGCGTTGCCGCTCGATCGCGTAGCGAAACGCCATCACCATGAGCCCCCAGGCCAGCCACGCTCCCAGGTTCCACCACACCGCCGGCCACATGCTCGGGTCAAGTCCGCCGCTGGCAATCACCGGCGACGGGTGCTGCGTGCGCCACCACTGCGTCGAGTAGTACACGATCGGCACATCGGCGTAGCCGAAGATCGCCACCACCGCGGCCAGCGTCTGCATCTGCGGCCCCGCGGCAAAGCGGCGCACCAGCAGATACGAGCAGTAGATCAGCCACATCACCAGCGTGCTCGTGAGCCGCGCATCCCATGTCCACCAGATGCCCCACACCGGCCGCGCCCACAGAGGCCCCTGGATCAGCACCGCTGTGCAGAACACCACGCCCATCTCCGCCGCGGCCAGCGCCAGCGCGTCCGCGTTCATTGCCCGCAGAGGATTGCGGTGCCGCAGCGCCAGGTATGCAATCGATGCCGCAAAGCTGATGAAGAAGAAAAGAAACGTCAGCATCGCGGAAGGGAAGTGGTAGTAGAAAATCCGCTGGATGTCGCCCATCGTGGCTTCGGTCGGCGCCAGATACATCGCCTGGTAGAAGGCCTCACCCAACAGCGCCAGCGTCCCCGCCAGCCACACCCACCGGAACAGCTTCATAACTCCCCTCAGTTTGCAGAAGCTCCAGTTTATCGTGCCATGCCCGCCTATGGCAGCATCTACGTTTTATGACGAAGTAAAAACGGAGCTGTCACTGTGTTGTACGTGCGCATCATCGTGGGTATAGCGCTCCTGCTCATGGCGGCCTTTGGCCCCGGCATCGGCATCCGTCCTGCCGCGCGTCAGCGCCGTGGCGCAGATGCAATCGGACAGGGCAACGCCAACGCCGCCCGCACCGGCGCGCGCGACCAGAAGATGGCCGCCGTCCTCATCCTGCGCATCCTCGCCGCGATGCTCGGCTTCTGGCTGCTCTTCTTCTCCATCGCGCAGCTCCTGCATAAGCCCGGCCATCTGTGATCGCGTTATCACAGAGTGGATACCGCGCTACACTGAACCAGATGCCGCGCCGCATACAAGCCGTCATGCTTCTCCTCCTCCTGGCGCTCTCGCCATTGGCAGGAGTCAACTGCGGCATGCGTTGCCTCGCGGGCACGGCGCACTTCACTCACATCCACGTCACCGCACAGCGGCACGCATGCGTACGAGCCGCCGCCTGCTGCCCTGCAAAGCCGGCGCTCTGCACCGCGAGCCCCGCATCCGCCTCTACCGCACTCCTGGTACCCGCGACGCCCGCATCGCCTGGCACGGCTGCAGTCGCAATCCACAGCACAGAATGGCTGCCGCCTGCGCCCTGCATCCGTCTGGCATTCTTCAACAGCTCGCCTCCCGGTCAGATCAGTAGCGCCGGACCGCTCCCCCTCCGCATCTAGAGGTCCCTTCGCTGAAGCGCCGCGCGCGCGTATACGTGCGTGCGACTGTGCCATTTATCCTCACAGCCAGGGAATCTCATGAACAATCGACGTAGCTTTCTCCAGCGCACGCTGGGTCTGGGTGCAGGCCTCTTTGCCGCGCCGCACCTCTTCGCCGACGAGGCCACGCACCGTGGTCCCGCTTCCGGCTCCGCCCGCCCCATCCTTGAAGCCGCGCGCGCCGGCAGTGGTCCGGCACGCAACATCCCGGTCACAACGCCCGATCTCCGCGACCTGCCTTTCACGCTCGACAACGGAACAAAGGTCTTCCACCTCATCGCCGAGCCGGTGAAGCAATCCATCCTGACGAACCGCACGCTCGACCTTTGGGGATTCAACGGCTCAGCTCCCGGTCCCACCATTCAGGTAAATCAGGGCGACCACGTCCGCGTCATCTTTGACAACCACCTGCCGGAATCAAGTTCCATTCACTGGCACGGCTTCGAAGATCAGGTGCGCTACGACGGCCAACCCGGCATCTCGCAGCAGCCCGTGCCGCCGG
>DASVAI010000044.1:0-18757 GCA_036376445.1 Acidobacteriaceae bacterium | reverse complement strand
CGGTTGACCAGCGGCTCGTCCAGCCCGATGTCGAGGCGATCCTGGTAGCGGCCAGTGATCAGCGCGGTGCGCGTGGCGGAACAGACTGCGGAGTTGGCATAGGCCTGCAAAAAGCGCGTGCCGTGCAACGCCAGGCTATCGATGTTAGATGTCTCGAGGTCCGGCCGGCCGTAGCAGGAGACATCGGCATAGCCGAGATCGTCAGCAAGGATGAAGACGATGTTCGGCATGGCATGAGGCGCATCCGCCAGCAGCTTCCGAACGCCGGACGCTAGCCCCGCCATGCCAAGAGCGGCGCCGCGCAGTACTGTGCGGCGAGTGATTCCGTGCGGGCACATCGTGATTGCTCCGTTGAAACGAAAGCGAGGAGGCGGGGCCCTGCCGTACAAGACGCGAACAGTAGCAGGCCGTCCGCGGGGGTGTCCACTTGAACGGAGAGATTTTCCCTATGCTGAGTGCTACAAGTGAGAGTCGGAATGAGAGCGGGGTTGAAGACCTGGCGCGTGGTAGCTCGGCGTAGGCAGACCACAACCCTTTGCTGAATGGGATCTTGGGTCTCCGATCAGGTCTCAGCGCAACGATGCGCGCTCAGTCGATGAGGTGGAGTTCCTTCCCGGGCTTAAATCGCACCGCCTTGCCCGGCGTGATCGTCACCTCCGCGCCGGTCCGCGGATTGCGGCCGATGCCGGTCTTGCGCGGACGCACGTTGAACACGCCGAAGCCCCTCAGCTCAATGCGCTCTCCGGCCGCCAGGGCCCTCTTAAGGCTCTCAAAAATCGTGTCGACCGCCGCCTCAGCTTTGTTGCGGGGAAGTCCGGTCCGTTCGATCACCCGGTGCACAATGTCCTGCTTGATCAAGGCATTCTCCAGAGCGCTGCTTCAGAATTGGCGTCCGACCCGCGGCGAAGCGGGCTCGAGCGTTGTCATCTTCGATAGTGCACTATTAAGATGCAGATTCAAACCTCGACTGATCTGCAATTTAGGTCATAGGCACCTGATTGGGCAAGGAGCAGGATGGCAATCAAGAGCGACACATGGATTCGGGAGCAGGCGCTCAACCAGGGGATGATCGCCCCTTTTAGCGAAAAACAGGTCCGAGAGGGAGTTATCTCCTACGGACTCTCTTCCTACGGGTACGACTTGCGGGTCTCCGACGAATTCAAAATCTTTACCAACGTGAACAGCGCCATCATTGACCCCAAGAAGTTCGATGAGCGCTCCTTCGTTACCGTTCAGGCCGAGTCGGTCATCGTGCCGCCCAATTCTTTCGCGCTTGCCCGTTCGGTCGAATACTTCAAGATTCCGCGCGATGTGCTCACCATCTGTGTCGGTAAGTCGACCTATGCCCGCTGCGGGATCATTGTGAACGTCACCCCGTTCGAGCCGGAATGGGAAGGCTTCGTCACCTTGGAAATCTCGAATACCACCCCTTTGCCAGCCAAAATCTACGCCAACGAGGGCCTATGCCAGATCCTCTTCTTCCAGTCCGATCAGGTCTGCGAGATCAGCTACGCCGATCGGAGGGGTAAATATCAGAAACAGCAGGGGATCGTCCTCCCGAAGCTCTGACGTACAACTTAGGTAACCAATACCAGCATCCAGGGGTTTGACATGATGACTTTAGAGAGTGTCATATGGTTACCAGAAATACGCAGATCTGGGGAAACGGGTGCAAAATGCGGGACCCTCCCGCAATTTGCACCCTAATTTTTTTGCTGTTTGACGCCGCAGCGAGTTCCGTCACTCTGCTGATCGACACCTTTTTGCATCTCACCACAACGGAAAGTTCTCACTGTGGTTTACATCTGCAGTTCTATGCGCCGTTCTTTCTTTTCAATCTCGCTCGAAACTCTTTCGGAGAAAATAATGAATAAGTTCTTTGCTGCTCTCGTTGTTGTAGGGCTTGGATTCCTCGGATCAAACATCACCGCCACTGCAGCTTCCAGTAAGACGGACCTCGACGGGCGGCTCGACGCCGCAACCCACATCATCAACGAAATCATGGCGACGCCTGACAAGGCAATTCCCAACCAGATCACCGAAAAAGCCACCTGCATTGGCGTTGTACCAAGCATGAAAAAGGCAGCCTTCGTGGTCGGCGGCGAGTACGGCCAGGGGGTGGTTACGTGCCGTACAGAACATGGTTGGAGCGCTCCGGTCTTTTTCCGCATTGCCGGCGGCAGCTTCGGTTTCCAGATCGGCGGCCAGGCGACCGATCTCGTACTCGTTGCCGTGAACGAGAAGGGTTTTCAGGCCCTGCTGAAGAACAAGGTCAAGCTAGGCGGCGATGCTTCAGCCGCTGCGGGTCCCGTCGGCCGCAATGCGCAGGCGGGCACTGACTGGAAGCTGAACGCCGAACTCCTGACCTACTCCCGCGCAAAGGGGCTGTTCGCGGGCGTCGACCTCACCGGCGATGAGGTTTCGCAGAACGTCGAAGACACTACCACCTTCTACAACGGGGCCAACAACTCCTTCGAGTCCATTCTGAAGGGCGGTGTCGCCGTGCCTCCTCCGGCCAAGCCGTTCGTCCGCACTGTCGCTAAGTATTTCCACTCGGTTCAGGATTAGGCTCAACTCATCTACAGAAGGCCCGCTCTCCCGCAGCGGGCCTCTTTTGTGCGCGTTCCATCGCCTCCCGGAAATCCGGATATATTTGCCCTGGATCGTTTTCGCAAAGAAGGTCAGGTTCGCATTTCCACTTGACGCAGCTTTTCCGTTAAGAAAAGCTGCTCCTCACGATCTGAAGGAAAAATAGAGTAGTTTGAAAACGATCTAGTGCGTCAGAGGCTCGAGTACATCATCGTCTGGATGCTGGTGCGCAGCCTCGGTGCGCTGCCACGAAGCTTGTCGCGCACTGTCGGCGCCGCTCTTGGGGCGCTCACCTATGCGTTTACCGGAAGGCTCCGTCACACGGGCGATCGCAATCTGCAGATCGCATATCCCGCCAGCGATCCTGGATGGCGCGAGACAATCGTGCGCCGGCTTTATCGCAACATGGGCCTTCATCTTGCGGAGTTCTGCCTCATGCCGCGTTACACGGGCGAGTGCACACGCGCGTTCCTGCGATATGAAGGACTCGAGCACTACCTTGCCGCCCGCGATGCGGGCCGCGGCGTCCTCGTCGTCACTGGACACCTCGGCCTGTGGGAACTCTCCAGCTTCTATCACTCGCTGATGGGCTATCCCATGAGCATGGTGATCCGGCGTCTCGACAATCCGCGGGTCGACCGGTTCGTCAATAGGATCCGCTGTCTGCATGGAAACACCGTTGTTCACAAAGATGATTTCGCGCGTGGCCTGCTGGGAGCCATGCGGCGTGGCGAGACGGTCGGTATCTTGATGGACACCAACATGACGCCGCCGCAGGGCGTATTCGTGAACTTCTTCGGCGTGCCGGCATGCACCCCTGCGGGACTCGCACGCCTCGCCATGCGGACCGAAGCCGCCATGCTGCCCGGTTTTCTCACCTGGCGTGAAGACGAAAAGAAGTATGTGCTCGAATTTGGCGAACCGCTTCGCTTCGTGGGAACCGGGAATGAAGAACAGGACATCGTGAGCAACACACAGATCTGTACAACGGCCATCGAGAGCTGGATACGACGCTTCCCGGATCAATGGCTTTGGGTCCATCGGCGCTGGAAGACGCGGCCGCCGGGCGAGCCACCGCTCTATAGTTAACTTGCATGCAACTCAAGGAACTGGCAGCACGCGTGGGTGCCGAGCTTCGCGCTGACGATGCTTCGATCGAGATTGAAGGCGTTGCCTCGCCAGCGCTGGCGGATCGAACGCATCTGGTATTTGCAGAGAGCGGATCAGCGCTCGCGGAAGCAACTGGTGGCCGCGCCGGTGCCGTCCTGGCGGCTCCAGAACTCGTCGAAGCGCAGGTGAAGCCAATTCGCAAGCCGCTGCTCATCATCATTGAGCCTCGGCTCGCTTTCGCACGCGCGGCAAAGCTGCTCCAGGTCTCCGGCAGGCGGCACGGCATCGACCCGTCAGCTTCGATTGCTGCCACTGCCACGCTTGGCGACAAAATCTGGATCGGCCCGCATGCCGTGATTGAAAGCGAAGCAGTCGTCGGCAGTGGCACCTCGATCGAGGCTGGAGCCGTCATTGGCGCGGGCTCTCGCATTGGCAGCGAGTGCCATCTGTATCCGCGAGTCGTGCTGTATCCCGGCTCGGAACTCGGCAACCGTGTCATCGTGCACGCAGGCGCTGTGCTGGGAGCAGATGGCTTCGGCTATGTCCGCGACAACGCCAGCGGAGAGTACACGCAGTTCCCGCAGCAGGGCCGCCTTGTCATTGAAGACGACGTCGAAATCGGCGCAAACACCACAATCGATCGAGGTGCACTCGAGGAGACACGCATTGCACGGGGCACAAAGCTGGATAACCTGGTACACGTAGGCCACAACGTCTCCATCGGCCGCAATGTTGTCATCGCCGCGCAGACCGGCGTGTCCGGCAGCAGCACCATCGGCGATAGCGCGATCGTCGGCGGTCAGGTGGGTATCGCGGATCATGTCGAGATAGGCGCCGGCGCCATCCTGGGCGCGCAGGCAGGCATCCCCTCTCGCAAGCGCATTCACGGGCCGGGAATCGTCTTCTGGGGTACCCCGGCGCGGCCGATCAAGGACTACCTCAAGGAACTGGCTGCTCTGTCACGCCTCGTGCGGCGGCAGAAGTAGACTCGGAAGCGTCTCAACCCTTATGGCGATCGTTGTTGTTGGCGGCCATTCGCGAAGCGTAGGAAAGACATCCGCGGTGTGCGCCATCATTACGCGTCTGCCACATCTCCATTGGACCGCCTTCAAGATCACCCAGTTCGGCCACGGATTCTGTACCGCGAACGGCGAGCCTTGCGACTGCCAGACCGACGAGCACACAATCGCCATCAGCGAGGAACGCGATGGAGCCGCCGCAACGGATTCCGCGCGTTACCTCGCCGCCGGTGCAGTCCGCTCCTTCTGGGTGCGCACTCGCATCGGCAATCTGGCTGCCGCCATGCCGCGCCTGCGCAAGGAGCTTGCCGAGGCGGAAAACGCCATCATCGAATCGAACAGCATTCTCGGTTTTCTCCGGCCGGATATTTACGTGAGCGTGCTCGATCAATCAACCGCAGACTTCAAGGACTCGGCCCGCCTCTTTCTCGACCGCGCAGATGTTCTCCTGATTCGTGCCGATTCCGAGCGGCTTGTTCCTCAATGGCGCGGCGTTTCGCCGCTGCTCGCCGAAGGCACACCGCGCTTTCCGATTGCTGCGCCCGAGTACATGAGCGATGCGGTCATCGAGTTCATCGAAAACCGCCTCACCCACATCCAGAGCAGCGTCAAGTAAACCAATCTATTGTCGATCTTCACTGCTTCGCCAGTTGCCAGTGGTCTCCTATCTGTGTCAGTACAGCGGTATCCGTTTGCGGTCCCGCCAGCGCTGCCGCAACGCCGGGAAATGCGGTCTTCATCTCCTGTGCTTTAGCCCAGGCGGCAGCATCGCCGATCTGGTAGTGATAGCTCACCTGCGCGGTCTTGTTGCCGCTGTTGTCTGTGCCGTTGGTTACGTTGTCGATTGAAGTCACGTCACGATGTCCGTAGCAGAAGTTTCCATATCCCGGCTGGGTCGAGTCGGCGGTCCATGCCCCGCGACCTTTATCCGATACGTCGTAGTTATTCACCTGCTTCGACGCCACGATCATCACCTTCTTCTCACCGGTGGTGCGGCTCAACAAGCCGGCATCGGTCAGCGCGTCGTATCCCTGGGTCTTCGCATCGTCAGAAGTCGCCTCCTGCACCGGGAACTTCTTCGGCTGCGGCCACAGGCATGCCGGATGCGCCTTGTAATAGTCGTTGATCGCTGCCTTGTAATTGGAGTTCGATTCGGTTTTGTTATTACAGCCGGCGGCAATCAGCAGAATGCAGAGCAGGGAAGAGGAAATTGCGGTAGTTCGCATCATCGGAAAAGTCGTCCTTTCCCGAACTAAGATGCAGGGTCGCAATAGAAAAGCGAATGGGCCTGCCACGAATGACAGGCCATGGATTCACACAGGGGCAAACCTGCCGGCGGGGAATTGCATCGTGCCTCCCCGCCGGAATGGAGCAACTACTCAGAAGCTGAAACGTGCCTGCAATTGCACAGTTCTGCTGCCGAGTGCTTTGCCGGCTACACCGAAGCTGGAGTTCGGGCTTACCGTGCCGTCAGGAGAAACAGATCCGACCGTCGTATTAATGCTCGATACGTCAAGGTTTGTCTTATTGAACAGGTTGTAAGCATCGGCGCGGAACTCCACCCTTGCGCTTTCACCCAGTACCGGCATCTTAGGCAAACCGAACGCTTTGGTCAGACTGCCGTCAAGGTCCTGGTAGCCAGGGCCATTCAGGCTATTTCGTTGGATACCAGGCTGCGGCAGTGGGCTGACCGCAGGAAATGCCGGACCATCTGCAAACCGCGGCCCAATGAAGTACTTTGTTGCATCGGCACCGAAATTGGGATTTATAGATTGTTCGAAGGACTTATTATCTGTCTTCTTCCCGAATCCAGCGACCGCAGCGGACGGACGAAGTTGACCGTAGCCACTGCCGTTGTAATACACACCACCCGAGGTCGTAGCTTGATAGAGGGGGGTGAAGGGGAATCCGCTATGGACATTGAAGATGCCGCTGACAGTCCATCCTCCCGCGACCTTCTCCAGCCATCCGTGCGAACCTCGGAAGAGTATCGGCTGCCAAAGGCCGAAAACCTTGAAGGCATTGGCAACGTTGTAGTCTGAGCGGCCATAGGCGAGATGTGAATCGTAGGGGTACGGGTCTTCAAAATAGGGTCCCGAGTTCTCATCCATCGCCTTCGTCCAGGCGTATTGGGCTTCGACCTGAAATGTATGTGAAAAGTTGTGCCGCAGGGTCGTGATCAGGCCGTTGTAGTTGCCTGATCCACTATTCGCCCAATAGTCGATGTTATTCGCAAAGGGGCTGAGCGCCATTCCGTGATACGCCGCGATGACGTTGTAGTTAGACTGCACGAAAAGATGCCGCGACTGGCTGCCCTGGTATCCGACCGTCGCAACCAGGTCGTACGGCAACTGGTACTGCGCGTCCAGCGAGTAATGGTAGTTGGAAATTGTGTTCGGATTGGATTCAAAGCCCGTCACATTGATAGGTTGGCCGTTGGTCGGCAGGTTGTTCGGCCCGAAGTGCGTAATGGTCGCCGGATTCGGGGCATAGCCGAAGATCGAATTGATACTCGTCGCCGTCGCATACACAATGCCGGGTACCGCGCTCGTCGGAGTGGCGCAGCAGAAGTTTGCCTGCACCGCATTCGGCGGGTTGCCGTTTCCATTCGCCGTAATCGCAATCTCGTTCTGGTTGTAATTGATTCCGAAGCCGCCGCGGAGCACGAGTTTGCCATCCGACTGGATGGGCTGCCAGGCGAATCCGAGTTGTGGGCCGAAGTCCGTTTTTTGCGGCGCATAGAGATGCCCGCCGACCCGAATATTGAGGGCCGCCAGATTATTCAGGCTTCGCAATACATCGAGGTTGTCCTGTTTGGAATAGAATGCGCCGAAATACGACCAGCGTAGACCGGCGTTGATGGTCAAATTCGGGCGCACCTTGTAGTCGTCCTGCACAAAGACGCCCCAGATGCTCACCCGGTCGTCCTGGCGGTTGGCGAACGGAACACCGGTGGCTGCATCAAACTGGCCGGTTTCGCTGTAAGGCGCGTCGTTTGCAAAGTCCCAGAGATTGCGGAATGTGAAGGTTGGCCGCGCGGCATACACGGGATTGTTCAGGTAATAGAGCCGGGTCAGATCGCCGCCGACCTTGATGCTGTGCCGTCCCGCGATCTTCGTCAGTACGTCGTTGTAATCATAGGTCCATTGATTGAGGTTGCTGGGTCCAGGAGCGCCGAGAAATTGGAAGGACGCCGTACCAAACGCGCACGCCGATCCGCCGCAAGACGAGTCATTCACGTTTCCTATGTTGTCCTGAGGCAGGCCGAATGGCGCCTGCGGATTCGTAACAACTTCATTCCACCGCCACCCTGCGGCATTGGCTCGGGCCTGGTTCAGCAGCGTGGGAGAGAAAGTGTGATTCCAGATCACCGAGAACGCGTCGTTAACCTGCTCGTGGTGCCAGAAATTTGCAGACCGCACAGGACCGTTAAAGTCGGTTGTCGTGGAGGGCACCCAGTAAATTGCGAAGCTGATGTGATCTTTGGAGGTGACATCAGCGTCCATTCGACCGTTGTATTGGGCCTGAGAAACGGTAGTTGGGTTTACGGTGTTGAAAAAGGCGATGTCGGGAATTCCATCCAGCCCGCCGCCGATTCCAGGCGCGCTCGCCGAGCCTCCATAGGTCGGGTCCTGTTTGCCGAGGCCAATCTTCAATGGCGAACCAACATCGAGGCCTTGAGGAGTCGTTCTGCATTGTACGCCTTCAACCAGCCCAATATCTCCGCAAGTCCTCCGAATCAAACCATTGGCAGCAACGCCTTCCCCTTTGTAGGTGGTGTATTTGGAGGAAATGCTGCCTGAAGAAGCGGCCGAGGCTAGAAACTGTGGAGTCTCATACCATCCCTGTGACGTTGCGCTGGAGGAGAAAGGGCTCGTCTCATAGTTAAAGAAGAAGAAGACCTTATTCTTCCAAATGGGACCACCAACGCTTCCGCCGTAGTTATTGAACCGGGATTCGTCTCGATTCACGCCCCGGTCAGACGCGCTGCCGGCATGATTCGATCCAGTGCCGTTCCACCTTTGATAGGCATTCAGACCTGGGCGCGACGCTTTGAAGAATAAGCTCCCATGGAAATTGTTGGTGCCGCTCTTTGAGGTGACTTGAATCTGTCCTCCGCTGAATCGTCCAGATTCGGCGTCATAGCTGTTGGAAACAACCTTGACGTTAGCCACCGAGTCTTCGCTCGGCGTGATGATCGAAGTGCCGCCCCAGACCGCACTCACCGTGCTGATGCCGTCAATTGAAATCCCATTCGTTTCGTATTGACCGCCGCGGGCCTGGATTTGCGGGCCGTTTTCAGTCTGGAAGATGCCAGCGGCCGAGTTGCCGCTTCCTCCTGGTCCCTGATTTCCGGGATTGTTATTCGTGCCTCCGCCGCCGCCTTGTGCGCCGTCGCCAAAGACCCCCGGCGCCAGTTGTGCGAGTTGAAAGACGTCGCGGTTGTAGGACGGCAGATGCTCAATCTGATTGCTGCTGATGGTCTGACTCACGGTCGCCGTATCGGTATCAAGCAGCGGCGCCTGCGAGCCGGAAACAATCACCTGCTGGGTAGTGCCGCCCACCTGCATTTTGATGTTCAGCGCATTCGGCTGTTCCGGAATGAGCACAACCTCTGCGACGTTGGTCGTTTGGAATCCCTGTGCTTCCGCCTTCACGCTGAAATGGTCCGGCGGCAGGCCGTTGAATGTGTAAATGCCGTTCGCGTCGGAAGTCGCCGTCATCACCTGGTTGGTGCCTGTATCGGTGAGCGTAACGGTGGCGTTCGGGACGACAGCCCCGGATGGATCGGTAACGGTTCCGCGTAAGGAAGCGCGGTACTGCGCGTGGCCTGCGCTGGTAAGCATCGCGATGCCCGCCAGCACGATGCCAGTGCGCGTAGCACTGGCAAGGAGGAGCGCCATCTGCCGGCCCAGCTTGCGGGCCCGGCTCAAATCCTGCTTCATATGCCTCCCAAAAGACACACTGCCTTCTTTGAGCTTCTTCCGTTGGGATTCCTTGCACTTGCCGACGGTTGGCCTGACGACGTTTTCGTATCGAGTTCCGGCCCGCCCGCCCGCTGGTCCGCCATCGAAAAGAGCAGCCCGGAAAGATCAGCCCAGACCTCTGGCTCAGCCGTCAATTCGCAATCCGAGGGCAATTCGAGCGCACGGAAGCACTTGCACGCAAACGGCACGTCTGTCGGAACGGCGGGCGCCGTTTACTGCGACCGCGCCTTCTCAAGACCACGGCTGATTTCGTGATACGAAACTCAACTGGGCCCCCGGCCGATTCTAAGCGGCGCCTATCGACCCTCGCTCACCTTCAGCAGTCCCTCTTCCTGCAACTGCTCGAGCAAAGCAATCACGTCCTTCGTCAGCTCATCGCGATCGGCTGCATACTCCAGCATCAGTTCGCCGCATAGGTCGTCAACGCGAATGGGCGATCTCAGCCGTCGCCATACTGAGCTTCCACTCTCCCCCAATCCATAGCAGCGCCCCCTGCCGACATTCATAAGCACTACTTCACGGTCCACCTCAGTGGCGACCTGAGTCTCGCTCCAGCACACAATGCTTTCGGATGTAATGGGAAATTCGCGGGACATACGGCGGCTGGTCCTCCGGCCCGGGCGTTCTCTCGTCCGCGGCCTCGCATATGATACTGACACTTCACAGTTGATGCCGCGCACTGCCCAATCCGTCTTCGCCTCTTCCGCCATGACCCCGGAGCTGCGTCTGATGCTCGACTGTCTGCATGCGGCAGCCTCTGCTGAAACACGCGAATCAGGCGCCGTCAACTGGAGCTACTTTCTTGCGCTGTGCAGGCATCATCGCGTCGCCCCACTGGTGTATCGCAAGCTGTCCGCCGCTCCATCTGTGCCGGAGTCCACACTTGCCGCCCTGAAGATAGATGCTTCCGGGAATGCAGTCAGCGCACTTCGATATCTTGCGGAGACGCATCGCCTATGCGCCGTGCTGGGGCAGGCGAGCATTGCTGTCCGCGTGCTCAAGGGCGTTCCGCTGTCCCAAGCTATCTATGGGGATCCCGCGCTCCGCGAGGTGGGTGACATCGACCTGCTGATCGCGCAAGGCGCTGAAGAAGCTGCGGACCGCGTCCTGCTTGCCGAAGGCTTTCATCGCGGTGAGCCAGCGGCCCGCCTCACACCTCGCCGCCGCCGCTCATGGCAAAAGCACGGCAAGGACTATACCTATTGCGACGACCACAACGGCTTTGAAATCGACCTCCACTGGCGGCTCTTTCGAAACCCGCATATGCCGGGCAATTCGCTGGCCGGGCGTGCAGACCAGAGTGCAGAAATTCGCCTGGGTGACATGTCCTTCTCGGTTCTGCCGCTCGACCAAACCTTTCTTTACCTCTGTGTCCACGGGGCGCTCGACGGCTGGTTCCGTTTCAAGTCGCTGGTCGATATCGCCTACATGTGGCATGACTTCTCCTCGGATCAGCGCGGCCTCATCGCTGATCGGGCCCGCCAGTCGCTTGTGCTAGCAGAGATGGTTGCCGCCCTTCGCTTCGCGCAGGAACTTGGCCTTCTCGGCATGGATGATCTGACGGCTTCTTTGCAGCTACAGGCAGAAAGCAGGGAAGTGCGCTGGATTCTCGATTACACGCGAAGCCAACATCTGGCGCAGCAGTTCCAGCCCACTTCCACGGGCGTTGGAAGCTGGGCTCTCAAGCGCTACGAGCTTGGTCTCGGGCGCGGCCTTGCATACCGGCTGAATATCATCCGGCGCATCTTCTTTCGTCCACGCACCTGGGAACGCCTCGATTTGCCCGACATGCTTTTCCCGCTGTACGCGATCATTAGTCCACTGGAGTGGCTGGCCTTCCATCGTCGGAGTTCGCCCGCGAGAGTGACAGGCGCGCGGCGTAGCCGATGGAATCGCTGGCGCGCATTGTCAGTCTCGGACCGGTTCCTCGTCGCGGAGGCATTTGCGGCGCTCTGTGCTGCACGCTTCGCACTGGCGTTGCTGCCGGCTCGATGGATCTTCCGTTGGCTGGAGCGGCCGTTTCGAAAAGCGGGAACGCAGGAAATGCGGGAAGTGCCCGAGCGTGTTCGCTGGGCCGTGCTCACTGTCGCCCGTTACGGTCCGCTTTCGTTCGTCTGCTTCCCGCAGGCATTGGCCGCCCATGCCATGCTGCGGCGTCGCGGTATCGGCAGCATCATGCACTACGGCGTGCGCCGCTCTGCGGACCGCCAGATGCGCGCCCATACCTGGCTGGAAGTGGAGCACCGCATGCTGCTCGGCGGCGAAAGCGCAACACTCTTTGCCCCCATCCACTCCGCCGGCAGCACGGAACCGTAGGCGCTACTCGCTTCGGGCCAGGTACGCTTCCAGCGCGGACAGGTTGGTTTCCATCGCATCGAAACCCCACGGCCGGCGCATGCGCGTCACTCGCACACCTTCCAGTGCCTTTCCGCAGCGCAGAAAGTACTCCTCCATCCTGTGAATCGCGCGGACCAGCCAACCCTGGTAGGTAAAGTCCAGCACCGCCTGCACGGCCTGTGCCGGAGTCAGACGTTCAAAGCTGACTCCTCCGTCCGGCTCCGCTCGATCAAGCAGGATCAGCTCACGCAGCCCTGTTTCCGTTTGCTGCTCATCGAGCGTATAGCGGTACTTCTTGTCGGCGGAAAAGACGCGAGCGAGCCCGCCGCTCGGCTCCCCCATTGCATCGAGCGTCGCGCTCCACAGTTTCAGCCAGGGAGCAACAGACAGCACGCGCCGGTCTTTGGGCGCCCCTGGATCAACCACGCAGATGTCATCGGCCAGAACCCGGTACCCCGCCCGTGCCAAAAACGCCGCCAGAGAAGACTTGCCGGCTCCTGAGGAACCGAGGAAAGCAATAGCGCCGTCCTTTGTTGCAACAGCGCTGGCATGCAGCGGCAGCAATCCCCTCTGATGGCAGAGCACGGCGAAGAGACTTCCCATCAAATAGGAGCGAACATCCAGTTCTGGAGCGCCCTGTTCCGGAGTGATGACCACTTCGGTTCCGTCATGGACGTAGTAGGTCGCTACTCCGTCCAGACGCAGCAGGAATTCTGTATCATTGGCTTCAAAACTGCGCTCCCTGGCCAGCGGCGCGCTTAGCCTGGAGGGTGTCTCCCCCACCCGCAGAAGGACTGGCAGTACTCCACCACTCGGCGTTGCGGGTGGCAATTCCGGTAGTAACAGTTCGGTTACGTAGACAAGCGGACCGATGCGGTAGTTGTTCAGGAGTGCTCCCCTATCCCCCGGAAGGTGCATTTCACTGCATCGGAGGCTATGCCCATACTGGTGAAGGTTATCCAAGCGGACGCGACTGCGCATCTGTCTTTGTTTCAAGTATCTGCGGCTTCGGTCGGTCGTGATCGCTGTTATAACCGGAACCAGGGTTTCATACAATATGAATTGACGGCGTTTCTCATTGCTCCGACAATAGGCGAAGGAGTGGTGTGGGACGCGAGCCTGAAGCGTGCGTTATCTTGTCAGACAAGTAAAGGGACCGGAGCAATCGTAGTACCGAAACAGCGACTGCAGGGGATACCTGCATCGTAAGAGAAAAAGAACCGCCGTCTAGCCTTGGCTTTGCAGCAGTGTTTTATGGAGGATGGATGACCATCGCCCCCAGTTTGAATGCCCAACACCCGGCCTCGCCCAGTCTCCCGCAGAAGCGGGAGTGGAGGAAGCCCGTGATCGACATTCTGGATCTGGCGGATGCCCAGCATGGCGCAAGTCACGTGCATGATGCACTTAACAAGCACAAATCCGGCTGAGCTTGCCGCTTCGTTTCTCCTTCCTTGAAACTGTCGTCTGTATTTCGAGGGGTGTATTTGCGAGGAAAGTGCCCGAAAACTCGTCCTGTGGCTCGTAATCGATCCCGTCCTCTGCTCTGTCGCTCCTGACAGATGTCGTACCGCCCATACAGTTATTGCGAATGAGCAGCTCTTTTCGCAGCCATATGCGCGCCATCGCCGGCTTCTGGTCATTCGGCAAGAGCGCCGGGCCTGACTACTGCGCTTCGATGCTGCGCGCCATGTCTCAGAATCGCGCAGACATCCTGCAGCCGGCTTCCGACGTGGTTCTGGGGTCCAGCGACTACCGTCCGGATCCGCAAATGGATGCCCGGCCAGCCTCATCTCCTGCCGCTCTGAACGCTTTTTTCGTGGCGGATTTGCGAATTGACAATCATGACGCCCTGGTGCGCGACTTCGGCCTCACGCCCGGCGTCTCCGATGATGAATTGCTCGCGCATGCCTGGGCCCGCTGGCAGTGGAACCTTCTCGACCGTCTCATCGGCGGCTTTGCCTTTGTGTGCTGGGATCCGCAAAGCCGGACCCTCTTTGCGGCGCGCGACCATACCGGCGAGCGCCCTCTGCATTTCACGCGCTACTCAGGGCCCGGAAACGGCTTCGCATTTGCGTCCACGCCGCCCGGTCTCTGCGCACTGCCCTCGGTTGGCCATCGCCTCAACCTGCCGCACATGGCGCATTTCCTCGCCGCGCTCTCCGCCTCCGGTACTGACACCTTCTTCGAGGGAATCGAAGTCCTGCCACCTGGCCACTGGATGAAGGTGTCTGCCTCCGGCATTGAAGTTCGCAGGTACTGGCATCCGATCGATGCTCCTGCAATTCGTTACCGTAACGATGACGATTACATAGAGGACTTCCGCGAGCGCTTCGATGGCGCGGTCGGTGCGCGGCTTGCGGGCGACGGCGACGTAGCCTCGCAGCTCAGCGGCGGTCTTGACAGCTCTTCGGTAACAGCTACAGCCGCGCGGCTCCTCGCTCCCGAGGGCCGTCAGGTTGTCTCGTTTACTTCGGTGCCGGTCCCCGCATATGACGGCTCCGCCCTCTTCGGCCGGTTCGGCGACGAGGGAGCGATGGCCGCAGAGGTGGCAGTCTTCTATCCGAACATCCAGCACATCCGTGTGGATGCTGCGGGTCGCGACATCGTCTCGTCGGCGAGTCTGGACGCATCTCGCAGCGGCCAGCCCACATTTAATCCCACCAATCGCCTCTGGATCGACGCGATTCTCGACGGGGCGCGGGAGCGCGGGCTGAGTGTCCTGCTGCAGGGGACCTGCGGGAATGCCACCATCAGCTTTGGCGGTCTCATCGGCCTGTCCGATCTCGCCCGCAAAGGACGCTGGTTCCGGCTCTTTCAAGTCGTGCGCACATTGCGCGCAGGCGGCCACACTTCCTGGAGAGGCGCGGCCGGCTGGTCTACAGGCTGGCTCGTTCCCCAGTTGCTGCGCCGCCTCTACCATCCGGGTCTGCGCGACTTCAATCTCGATTTCAGCGCTGTGCATCCGCGACTGGCATCCGAGTACCGGCTCAGAGAAAAAGCGATCGAGGAATTCTATGGTGTTGAAACCACCACCGAATCTGTCCGCCGCAGCCTTTACGAGTACTACGATCCGGGCGTCTACAACGCTGTAGCCGCGGCAGGCTGGCAGGTGGAGCAACGCGATCCCACGCAGGACAAACGCATCTTCGAGTTCTGCTTCGGTATTCCCGTCGAGCAGTACCTCGTCGGTGGACAAGGCCGCTCACTCATTCGCCGCGCCATGCAGGGCCGCCTGCCGGAGTCCACGCTCCGCCGCACCACACGCGGCTTGCAGGCTGCCGACTGGTATCTCACGGTGGCTGCGGCACGTCCACAGCTTTATGCCGAGCTCGCCCGCATCGAGCGCTCTCCACTTGCATCTCGCATCGTCGATACGGCGCGCCTGCGCAAGCTAATCGACACCTGGCCCACGTCCGGCTATGACACCTCCGAAGTCAGCGATGCCTGGCACCTCGCGCTCACACGCGGGATGGCCGCCGGCAGTTTCATCGCTCAACATGATCCCGATGCGCCGCGCGAATACCCAACAGAAAAGCCCGGCGCATAGCCGGGCTCCTCGTCAACCGTTCAGGGCCTAGACCGAGGTCGCTGCTCCGCAGTACTCGTTGAATGCGCGCGCCAGTTCCTGCGCGATCAACTGCGCCGTTGCGCCCTCAATCACAAAGCGCTGCATCAGGTACACCAGCTTGCCGTCGCGGAGAATCGCAATCGCCGGCGATGTCGGCGGCTGGCCTTCAAAGTAGGAACGAGCCCGCTCCGTGGCTTCGCGATCTTGTCCCGCGAATACGGTAATGCTCTGGTCCGGCTTCACCGCGTTCTGCATCGCCAGCCGAACACCCGGCCGCATCTTGCCCGCCGCGCAGCCGCAAATCGAGTTCACCACTACCATCGTGGTTCCCGGCTTGGCCACCGCCGCATCTACTTCCGCTGCCGTCCGCGCTTCCTGAATCCCCGCGCGTGTCAGCTCCTCACGCATCGGAATCACCATAATCTCTGGGTACATGCCTGCTCCTTCGTATCCTCAACAGCGCCTTCGCAGCTCGCCGTCTATTTCCATTGTATGGAGCGTCCGGGCCAATTGCCAGCCGGGTAGCCCTTGACTATCTACAATCGTAAGTGTAGATAGTCACAGTATGGGAAAGCCAAGCGATCTGGTACAGGGAACCCTCGACCTGCTCATTCTCAAGATCCTCTCGCTCGAGCCCAAGCACGGCTGGGCCATTGCCAAGCGCATCCAGCAGATCTCCGGCGAGGTGCTGCAGGTGCAGCAGGGCTCGCTCTATCCCGCACTCCATCGTTTAGAGCAGCAGGGATGGATTCGCGCCAAATGGGCAGAGACTGAAACCGGGCGCAACGCCAAGTTCTACTCGCTCACTGCCGCCGGACGCGCGCAGCTTGCCGCCGAGACCGAAAACTGGAACCGCCTCTCCGGCGCCATCAATCTCGTCGTCCAGGAAACCTAGAAAGGCAAATGCGATGCGCGTCCTCGATCGTCTAAGGATGCTCGGCTATTCGCTCTTCCACCGCAAAGCAGCGGGCACCGCGCTCGACGAAGAGCTTCGCTTTCATCTCGAGCAGCAGATTGCCGAGAACCGCCGCGCCGGCATGACCGAAGTCGAGGCCCGCCAGGCGGCCCTGCGTCTCTTCGGCAACCCTCTTGTCATGCGCGAGCAGGCGCGCGCTTCCTGGAGCTGGCAATGGATGGAGTTGCTCGCGCGCGACACCCGCCACGGCTTCCGACGCCTCATGCGCGCGCCCTCCTTCGCACTCACCGCGATGCTCGTGCTCGCCCTCGGCATCGGCGCAAACGTCGCGCTCTTCTCCGTCGTAAACGCCGTCTTGCTCAAACCTCTTCCGGTTGCGCATCCCGATCGCCTGGTCCGCATCTACGAGGCCCGAAGTGATGGCTCGTTTCAGGACAACGTCGTCGCCGGTGGATGCTTCGCTCGTTGGCAGCAGGAGTCCCGCAGCTTCGTACAAATGGCCATCATGCAATCCACCAGGTACAACCTGGCTGGCAACGGAGAAATGCCAGAAGTGGTGCAGGCGGAGCAGGCCTCGTGGAACACACTACCCATGCTTGGCGCGCGCGCCGCATTCGGGCGTCTCTTCACACGCGATGACGACCGTCCGGAGGCGAACGCCACCACGCTCCTGAGCTGGGGCCTCTGGAAGCGCCGCTACGGCGGCGACCGGTCCATCATTGGCCGTACCATTCTGATCGATCAGAAGCCATACACCGTCCTCGGTGTGCTGCCGGAATGGTTTCGCTATCCCGATGCGCGCACGCAGCTCTGGGTGCCTGTCTATCACGAGCGTTCTCATGAGATGATGCAGCTCTTCGCTTCGCACAACTTCAATGTGCTAGGCGAGCTGCGGCCCGGCGTCACCGCCGGACACGCCACTGCGGAACTCTCCACGATCCAGCGCCAGATTCGCCAGCAGAACCCCGATGGCCCGGTCAACGATGCCGTCAATCTTCGCCCCATTCTCGATGGCGAAGTGCGAGATGTGAAGGGCGGGTTATACGCGCTGCTCGGCGCAACCGGGTGCCTGCTGCTCATCGCCTGCCTCAACATCGCGAACCTGCTCGTGGCCCGTGCTGCATCGCGTGGCCGAGAGACCGCGATTCGCACCGCGCTCGGCGGCAGCCGTGTGGCGCTCATTCGCTCACAGGTCATTGAAAGCTTGTTGTTGTCACTTGCCGGCGGAGTCCTCGGCCTAGCGTTCGCTTATGGCGCCGTGCAGTGGCTGGTCCATATCCGTGCCGATCTGCCACGCGCTGACACCATCCATATCGATTCGATCACCGCTCTCTTCACAGCCGGCTGCATTCTGCTCTGTGGGCTGGTCGCCGGTCTCGTTCCCGCGCTCTCCGCGCGCGCTCGCAATCTTGTCAGTGCTCTGCAGGAGACCTCGCGCTCCGCAAGCGCAGGACGCAATCGCGCTCGCACCCGCCGCGCGCTTCTCAGCGCAGAAATCAGCCTGACAGTCGTCCTCCTCATCTCCGCCGGATTGCTGCTGAAGAGCTACAGCGCCATGCGCAGCTCCAGCCTCGGGTGCGCGACGCATGACGTGCTCACGATGGGCCTCAGCCAGCCGCGCCACGTTAAGACGCCGGCGCAGCTCACCGCTTTTTATCAGGTGCTGCTCGAACGAGTGCGGCAAATTCCCGGCGTCACGGCATCGGCAGCCGCCAACCGGCTGCCCGGACAGGACCGTTGGCGAGACGACGTCTTCACGATCCGCGAACATCCGGCATTGCCCAAAGGCCAGGTCCTTGATGCGACCACGCGTTTTGTCGATCCCGGCTATTTCAAAGCCATGCAGATTCCGCTGATTGCAGGCCGCAGCTTCACCGAGGATGAGCGCCTCGATCGCGCCGACAAGATTGTCATCAGCCAGTCACTCGCGCGGCAGAACTTCAAGGGTGAAGATCCCATCGGAAAGCACATCCTTGCATCCATCTTCAGCCCTGACCCGACGGCATTTGAGATCATCGGCGTCGCTGTGGACACTCGTGACTTGCCCGCAGCCGAATATTCACCGAAGTTCTATTTTCCGCTGCTCTCCGGCCAGGAGAACTCCATCTATCTCGCGGTGCGCACCGCAGGCGATCCCGCGGCGATGGCCGAGCCCGTCAAGCACGTCATCGCCTCTATCGACAGCAATCTCCCCGTGGCCGACATCATGACGATGGATGAGATCATCGGC
>DASVAI010000472.1:0-2468 GCA_036376445.1 Acidobacteriaceae bacterium | reverse complement strand
ATTTATTTCATTACCGTGACGTTCTTCCTGCCGGAAACGAAAGGCAAGACGCTGGAGGAAATTGAGAAGCATTTTGAGGGAGCGGCTGCGTAGCAGACGAATCTCGACTCACTTTTTGCGAGAAGACAGATACTCCTTCAGCGCGACTGCATTGTTGTGCTCAAGGTCATGCGAGCTGAAGAGCAGTGTGACAGCGCCAGAGTGTAGCGCCTTCCGAATGGGCTCGAGGGCCTCTGGCTCGGCGTCCAGTTCGGCGAAATATCTGCGCTGGAACTCTTTCCACTTTTTCGGATCATGGGCAAACCACTGACGAAGGTCCGTGCTCGGCGCAACATTTTTCAGCCACGCGTCGAAGTGCAGTGCATCCTTCTTGATTCCACGCGGCCACAGGCGCTCCACGAGAAAGCGCACGCCATCACTCTTCTCCGGCGGCTCGTAGACACGTTTGAGATAGATCACCGCGGCCCTCGATACGAAGAATACTCCGAGGAAGCCGAAGAGACGGAGTTGTACGGTTAGCGACTCAGCTACTATTTTCAGCAGATGAATGTCACGCTTTTTCCGGCAGTGCAACAACTGCAACTGCTTGAGCAGCACAAAATCTCTCCGCTCGAACTGGCGGATGAGCATATCCGGCAGATCGAGCGGCATAATCCCGCGTTGAACGCCATCATCAATTTCGATGAGGAGGAGGTTCGAGCGCAAGCTCAACGTGCAGGAGCCGGGCCACTGGCCGGCTTGCCCCTGACCATCAAATCGTCCATCGCCGTGAAAGGCCGTCGCTGCGAAATCGGCAGCACGTTGAACCGAGGAAATATTGCGGAGATCGATGCCGAGGCTGTCGCGCGGTTGCGCGCGAGCGGCGCAGTCTTTCTGGGCACGACGAACTGCCCGGAATTCCTGATGGCCTACGAGACGGACAACCTGCTCTATGGACGCACAAGCAATCCATGGGACCTGACCCGCTCGGCTGGCGGATCGAGCGGCGGAGAGGCGGCGGCGATTGCGGCGGGCATGTCGGCCGGAGGGCTGGGCAGCGATAGCGGTGGATCGGTACGTGAGCCGGCGCATTTCTGCGGCATCTGCTCGCTGAAGCCGACGCCGGGACGCGTGCCTGCGCGCGGGCACAATCCGCCATGCATCGGGCCTTTTGCGATTCTGGGAGCCGTTGGCCCGATGGCGCGCACGGTCGCTGACGTGCAACTGCTGTTCCAGCTACTTGCAGGACAGGATCCGCTCGATCCAGTGAGCCCGCCGATGAACTCGTTGCACACATTCACGATCGAGGACGTGAAGGCGATTCCGATCGGCTGGTTCGAAGACGACGGCATGACGCCAGTGACGGCGGAGACGCGTCAGGTTGTCCGCGACGCGGCAAGTGCTCTGGAGCGTCAGGGCTTTACCGTGCGTCGATATCGTCCAGAGTGCCTTGATGCGCTTCGCGAACTGTGGTGGAAGTTCTTCGTGCAGTGCGGCGCAATGTTCTACGCCCCTGTGATTCGCGGACAGGAACAGGAACTGAGTCCCATCTTCCGAAACTTTTTGGAGATTGCCGCCTCCCTGCCTCCTCTTACGCCAGATTCGCTTCTGCAGGCTTGGGCGCGTTGCGATCTGGCACGTGGCAGGGCGCTCGAAGAGTTGCGCGAAACCCCGCTTCTACTGACGCCCGTCTGCTCGGTGCCTGCGTTTCGTCATGGCGAACGTGAATGGGACATCGATGGCACACGCGTGAGCTATCTGGATGCGATGCGTTATATGCAGTGGTTCAATGTGCTGGCTGCGCCGGCCGCTGTTGTTCCGGTGGGCAGGTCGCGCGAGGGATTGCCGATAGGCGTCCAGATCGCGGGACGCCCCTTCGAAGATGAACGAGTGTTGGCCGTGGCGGCCGCGGTCGAGCGCGAATTCGGATACCAGCCGCCGCCTCTGGTGGAAACCAGTTGGGGTCAAACCGAACACTATGTAGACCTGCGGGATGAGAACCACTCATTCAGCGATCTGGCGGGATGGTCTGCGTACTACCGCAAGGGGGCGAGGAGTTAACAGAGATCGGCGAGGCGGAGCGCCTTACGGCCGTTCCGGTGACGCACAATTTTTTCAGCCTATTGGGAATGGAACCCGTCATCGGATGATCGTTTACGGCGGAGGAAGGTGAGGGAAAGTATGCCGCTCCTTCCGCGGTGCTGTTGAGCTACAGCTTTTGGCACAGGCGGTTTGCCGCGGACCCGAGTGTGGTGGGCCGGAAGCTGACACTGAACGGTGGCGTTCTGCTTCGGCTCAAGCATGTTTTCTCCACGGCACTTGAGTCGCGGGTGGACAATGATCGTCTCGCGCACGAAGGCCTGCATCAATGGCCTCTGACTGCACCTGAAATTGTGGTCTTCTTCATAAAATATAAAGCCGCTGCACTTGCAAGCAATACGCAGCCCAGGACCAGGAAGCAATCGCTATAGGCGAGCAGAAATGCCTGG
>DASVAI010000470.1:0-7322 GCA_036376445.1 Acidobacteriaceae bacterium | reverse complement strand
CTTTCAACAGCAAGTCAAGTGCCGGAAGGAGGCATCATGACGAAATCTCGTATCGCACCACTGTTTGGCATCGCGTTGCTGGCCGCATCCTGCGCCGGCGCGGCATTCGCGCAGGAGGGCTATTATCCTCCACCGCAGCGCGGATATGGATACTACGATGGCGGCCCTGCGCGCCAGACTGCAGAGCGCGCGCGCAGCTATGGCTGGCATGACGGGCTGGCGGACGGGCAGCACGATCGCTATACCGGCCACAGCTTCCGGCCAACACACAGTGATCGTTACGAAGACGCCTCCGACCACGGCAATCATGACGGCATGAGCCGCGATGAATTCAAGCGCATCTATCGCGATGCGTACTATCGCGGCTATCAGCGTGGTTACGGCGCGTACTGAGCGCCGGCTCGCAGCGGGCGCATTTCCACTCGAAGAATGCGCCCGCGTCCTGTATGACAATGGTGGGATGACGGGTGTTCGCATGGACAAATGGCTCTGGGCGGCGCGCTTCTTCAAGACGCGCGCTCTGGCCGTCCGGGCCTGCGAGCTGGGCCGTATTGCGGCCAATGGGCATGAGGCGAAGCCGGCGCGCGAGGTGCACGTTGGCGACCGGCTGCACATTCGCACCGAGGCGGGTGACTTCCACATTGAGGTGCGCGCGCTGAGCGAGATGCGCGGGCCGGCGGCAGTGGCGCAGACGCTGTACCACGAGCCGGAGGAGAGCCGCCAACTGCGCGTGAAGGCCGCGGAAGAACGCAAGGCGATGATGCAGCAGGGACTGCTGCCCCAAGGCAAGCCGACGCGGCGCGATCGCCAGGAGCTGAACCGGCTGCGCGGGCGCTTCTGACGGATGGGGTGAGATATGCTCCTGCATATGCGGATCGATGCGGGACTGTCGGAAGATGTGCCGGCGATTGTGGCGATTGAGCAGACGCCTGAATACCGGAGCTATATCGGCTCCTGGAGCGCGGACGAGCATCTGCGCATGATGGCGAGCGCGGACAACGAATATTTTATCGCGCGTGATACCGCGGGCTCAGTGGATGGGTTTGCGATTCTACAGGGAGTGCAGTCGGAGCATCGCAATCTTCACCTGAAGCGGATCGCGGTGCGCGCGCCGAATCGCGGCGTGGGACGCGCGCTGCTGGAACATGTGATGGCACGCGCCTTTGAGCATCATGGCGCGCATCGTTTTTGGCTGGATGTTTTTGATACCAATGCGCGGGCCCGGCATCTCTATGCTGCGTATGGCTTCAGGGAAGAGGGAACCATGCGGGAGGCCATTCTGCGCGATGGCGAATATCACACGCTGGTGCTGATGTCGCTGCTGGACCGGGAGTACACACCGGGAGTACACGGCGGAGTACACAGCGAGGCAACAGGGAGCCGCAAGCGCGGTTACTTCTCTCAGGCGCGCTGACGCTCATTGTTTTCCCGATTCCTGCCGATAAGAGGTATGCGGCCAGCCGTGCCGTCCATCTCTTTCAACCGGAGTGTCTTCGCGTGTTCGCCATCCTTGGAATCCTTGTCGTCTTCGGCGCTGTGCTGGGTGGCTATCTGATGGAAAAGGGCAACCTGCTGGTGCTGGTGCAGCCGGCGGAGCTGCTCATTATTGGCGGCGCGGCGGTGGGCACGCTGCTGATCGCCAATCCCATGCATATCCTGAAGGGTATTGGCGGCGGCATCAGCGGGGTCTTCGGCTCGTCGCAATTCAGCAAGGCGCGGTACCTGGAGGCGCTGCGCATGATGTTCGGCGTGCTGACGAAGGCGCGGCGCGAGGGCAATCTGGCCATCGAGCAGGACATCGAGACGCCGCAGGAGTCGAAGCTGTTTGCGGAGTTTCCCTCGTTCCTCAAGGACCATCACACGCGCGACTTTGTGTGCGACACGCTGCGCATGATGATCACCGGAGGCGTGGAGGCCTTCGACATCGACCAGATGATGGAGCTGGACATGGAGGTGCAGCACCATGATGCGAGCCAGCCTATCTCCGCGCTGACGACTGTGGCGGATGCGCTGCCGGGTCTGGGCATTGTGGCCGCGGTGCTGGGCGTGGTGATCACGATGGGTGCGCTCGGCGGGCCGCCGGCGGAGATCGGACACAAGGTGGCGTCGGCGCTGGTGGGAACGTTCCTGGGCATTCTGCTTTGCTACGGCCTGATTGGGCCCATCGGCTCAAAGATGTCCAAGTCGGCGGACGAGGAGCGCTGCTTTACCCACATGCTGCGGGTGCTGATGCTGGCGGCGATTAAGGGCAGCGCGCCGCAGATTGCCATCGAGATCGCACGCCGCGCGATTCCGCTGCACGTGCGGCCGAGCTTCGCCGAGGTCGACCAGGTGTGCCGCGGCGGCGCGCCCGCGGCCGGCACGGAGAGCGGAGAAGGGAAGGCCGCATGACGCCGCAACCTGTTCCGCAACGACCGATTATCGTGGTGCGCAAGCGCGTGGCCCACCCCGGCCACCATGGTGGAGCATGGAAGGTCGCGTATGCCGATTTTGTCACGGCGATGATGGCATTATTCATCGTGCTGTGGCTGATGAATTCGAGCGATCACATGCGCAAGGCGATTGCCGGGTACTTTAATGATCCGCGGGGGAGCACAACGACCGTGGGCACGGACCGGGCCGGCGCGGGCGAGGCCCTGGCGCTGAAGCGGGATGATCTGCACGACCTGAAAGCGCGTCTGGAGCAGCAGGTGACCAGCAATCCGGCGCTGGTAAAGCTGAAGAAGCAGATCGAGATCACGATCACGCCGGAGGGTCTGCGCATCGAGTTGATTGAATCGCGCGACGGCACGTTCTTCCAGACGGGCAGCGCCGAGCTGAACGGAAACGGACGCACCACCTTGACGCTGTTGGCGCATCAGCTTGGCCAGGTACCGAATTTCATCTCGGTGGAAGGCCACACGGATGCGCGCGCGTATGCGATCGCGAGCGGCTATGGCAACTGGGAACTTTCGGCGGACCGGGCGAACGCGGCAAGGCGACTGATGGAGCGTGAGGGTCTGCGGATGGGACAGATCTCACAGGTGCGCGGCTTCGCGGACCGGCAGCTGCGTGTGCCCAGCGATCCGCTCGATCCTTCGAATCGCCGCATCTCGGTGATCGTGCATTACTTGACGCAGAACACTGACGCTTCTCCCCTGTAAAACGAGCACCGGGTTCTATGGCGATCAGGGCCGCCTCTGCTTGAGAGGTAAAATTGCTCCAAAAACCATAGACATGTCGAATTCTGCCTCCCCAACTTCTCTGACCTATTTCCGCTATGGGATGGTAACTCTCTTGGGAGTTGCCGCACTCTGTATCGTGATCGCCACCTGGCGCTGGCCTCTCATCTGGGACGCGCAGGTCTTTCACTACGGCAATTTCCTCATCGCCCATGGCTTTGCGCCCTATCGCCAAATCATCGACATGAATATGCCCGGAGCCTATCTGATCGATGGGTGGGCCATGAAAGTCTTTGGTCCGGGAGATCTTGGCTGGCGGCTCTTTGACTTCTCGCTTTTGGGCACTCTGTGTCTTGCCATGATCGCCATTGCACGTCCCTATGACTGGCTTACAGGGCTGTTCGCGGGAGTTATGTTCGGTCTCGTCCACGCCTCCGAGGGTCCACAGAACGCTGGCCAGCGGGAAGAAGTCATGACAGTTCTGATCATGGTTGGCTGCGCGTTTCTCTTCGAGGCACGACGACGTCGCTCTCCATGGATGATGATTTTCTTCGGGCTGAGCCTGGGGATGGCAGGTTCGATAAAGCCGACTGCACTCCCTCTCGGAGCCTGTCTACTGGGACTGGCGTTGTGGGACATACGGCAGAAGCATGAGCGCATTGCCTGCTATCTCTGGTTGAGCCTGCTGGGCGTATCCATGGCGGCAACGATCGTTGCAGTATTTCTTTTCCGCTATCACGCCTTCGGTGCGTTGGTAGCGATAAGCCAAAGGCTGACCCCTTACTACGCCGGGATGGAGCGGATCAACTTTCACCTGCTTTTGCGCTTTAGCCTGCCTATCGCAGCCTACGTGCTGCTCCCGTTTGCCATTGCCGTTGCTTTCGCGGAAAAGTACTGCAGGAGCTGGGAGTATTGGGCAATCCTGCTGGGTGGCGCGTTTGGCTTGACTTCATACATGGTGCAAGGCAAAGCCTACGCACACCACCGGTACACCTTTGTAGCATTCACGCTCTTATGGATCGCTTTAGAACTCACTCAGGCGATACGCAAAAGCGGATGGGTGAAAGCTGTGGCGATTGCGGGGATGGTTACTGGCTCCATGGTGCTCGCGCCGATATATACGCGGCTTCTGTTCCAGTTCCATCCCATGAATCTTTTCGCTCCGGCACTGGAAAGCGATCTACGTCGCCTGGGAACGGACCAACTGCAAAATAAAGTGCAGTGTCTCGACCTAGTCGATGGGTGCTATAACGCCCTCTATCACCTTGGCATCGTGCAAAGCACCGGTTGGATGGGAGACCTGTTGCTTTTTGCTCCGGGTAAGAGTCCAGTTGTAGATTTCTATCGCCATGCATTCTGGAATAGTACGGTCAAAAATCCTCCAGACGTCTTCGTGCTGAGCAATGAGTGGTTTAACCAGACCCCCACTTACGACAAGCTCGACCAATGGCCGGCCTTTGCGCGATATCTTGCGGAGAATTACAAGGTGATCGTTTCGCGGGAATTCGATGCCGAATTGCATCACGGGTACCGTATTTACGTACGAAATGGGATCTCGCTTTCAGCGCAGAATCAAAGCGAGTGAGCTGAGCAAAACTGCAGAGTCACGCTCACCCGTCAAGGACCTATTTTTCGTTCTTGCTCAGCCGAATACCCGCCAGATTCGCAGGCTGATCGCTCTTGTTCTCAACGGTCAGCGTGGACGATGCACCTGAAGAGCTTGTCACTACGGCCTGTACGGTTAGTTGTGCTGCTCCCGTGCCTTCCAGTGTGGTCTTCCAGTGTCCGCTCCCAAGCGGAATCGCGGTAAATTGTGCAGATCCGTGCGGGGGAATCACCAGCTGTGCCTGTCCGTCGACCAGCCGCACAGAGTTCGCGTTGCTGGCGGTTGCCAGGTACGCGGGCACTTCTACTTGGTTGCCGGATATCTGAATGCCAAGACGGCCATCGATGCGGCGAATAAAAATGCCGGCGCGGACCGGATAGGGTGGGCCCGCATTGATAAAGATGAGCTGGTAGTGCGAAGCGAAGCGCGGATCCGCCAGCAGTTGCCGATCTGCTGGAAAATCCATGGTGCCGTCAAAGTTGGCAGACATGACGAGATCAGGCTTCAGGTCCAGCACGTACTTGCCATCGCCGAGTTCGTGACCCACCCAGCCATGGCCCCGATCTGCGGCCGGATGGTGAGCAATGTGGTAGTCGTTCAGGCCCAGCGGATCCACTGCGTCGAAGTGGGAGTAGAAAGGCATAACGCCTGCAGCGTCGGAGGCGAACAGCGGGTGTTTCGCGCCGAAGGCCTGACGTAGAAAAAGGCCGACGGATTGCCCCTGTTGCACCTTCAGATCTTGATGCGCGGTTAAGTCGGATGTCACAACCAACAGTGTCAGAGCAATAAAAAGTGCGACACGCACCCGCGAGAAGCGGAATGGCGCAGCGAGCGTCAGCAGCCCGCACCCTGCCACCAGAAATCCCATCAGGGCCATGACCGGAACGAAGTGGCGGTAGGATGGGAAGATATCGCCGCCGATGACGAGGATGTACAGGAGCCAGCCGATGCAGACGGTGGCGAGAAAGATCACCTGCCGCTTCTTTCCGGCAATCCACAGCGCAACGCAGCCAACCACGGCAAGCAGAAGGAAGATGATCTCTGAACCCGTTCCATAGACGTCATACCGGAGCCCTGTGTAGAGCCGATGGAATGTGAAGGCGACCTTGACATAGGCGGTGTTCGGCAACCACGCTCCGTAATAGAAGTGGCGAAAGATCTCCTGTGCGAGGAAGAAGCCGATCGGTATGGGCAGGACGCGCGCGCGCGCAATCAGTGTGCGCGGCCGCACGCCATCGGCCAGCACGGCGCCGGCATAGAACAGCGCCGTGAAGAGCGCGGCATCGGCGCGTGCCAGCACGGCGAGACCGAGCAGCAGGCCCATCACATTTGCATCGCGTGCGCTGCCCTTCGCCGTGGATACCCAGCGGATGCCGAAGTACGCGGCCCATGCCAGCAATGCGGCGAGCAGCGGCTGCTCCAATCCGCCCAGAGCCCACACAGCAATCGGCGCGCTGAGGCAGAGCGCCAGGCAGCCGATGAGCGCGGAGAGGAGCTTCACCTTCGCGGGAAAATCGCGGTAGGCCTGCGCGGCTACCGCGACGATGCCCGCCACGGTGGACGAGATGCCGAGCAGGCGCGCCGCTGTCTCCAGATTCATCCCAAGCGCACCGAGCCCGGCGCAGAGCAGCACCCAGAGCAGATTGCTGTAACCCTCCACCGCAGGCAGCAGGTCGTTCCAGGTAAGGCCGTGACCTTCCAGCAAACGCTGGCTGTAGCGTAGCGAGATATACGCATCGTCCGTCATGTACGGCCAGAAATGATAGATCTGCAGCGCGAGAGCAATGGCGCAGATGGCGCCCAGCGCGATCAGCGATACGGCAGTAAGATTGCGGCCGCGCGCTGCGGGCGCGGGACTGAAAAGGGGAGGAGCCTGCCTGGGTGTGGTGGACATGCGCAGCCTTTGAAGGGTCTACCGCAAGTGTATCAAGCAGGGTGACCGGCGAGGCAGCGAGTCAGCGAGTCGGCAAAACTGGTCGAACGAGGCGAACTCGGGCAACGTAAGTAGCAGATCAACTGCAGGGTACGGCGAGTAAGGCACAATAGAGCGCAAGGAGAATCCGATTGGAAGCCTTTCGCCGACTTGCCTCGCTGCCACCTTATGTCTTCAACACTACCGGGGAGATGAAGGCGGAGGCGCGGCGCAGGGGCGAAGATATCATCGACTTTGGCATGGGGAATCCCGACGGAGCCACGCCCCCGCACATTGTGGCGAAGCTGATCGAGGCGGCCGCGCGCGACTCCACGCATCGCTACTCGCTCTCGAAGGGCATACCGCGGCTGCGCAAGGCGATCTGCGATTGGTACCGGCGACGTTACGGCGCGGAGTTCGATCCGAATACCGAAGCCATCGTCACCATCGGGTCGAAGGAAGGCATCGCACATCTTTGTCTCGCGACGCTGGACGATCAGGATTCAATTCTGGTGCCGAATCCAAGCTATCCCATCCATATCTATGGGCCGACGATCGCGGGCGCGCAGGTGGTCTCGCTGGAGATGAACGACCCGGCAGGGTTTCTCGATCGGCTGCAGCATGAGCTGCCGTCGATGAAGCC
>DASVAI010000068.1:0-5237 GCA_036376445.1 Acidobacteriaceae bacterium | reverse complement strand
AGTAGTCGGCGCAGCTCATGTAGTAGCCGCACCGCCGGCACACCAGCTTGCAGCGGCTGCTCTCCAGCTTTGCCGCGCAGTTTGGACACCAGCAGCAGATGTGCTCCGCGGCGGGTTCTTTCTCGTGTGCTTTCTCCAGATCGGCAGGCTCGCACCCGCCGGGAACGGTTAGTGACATTAGCGGAAGACTACTCCACGGCGCGGCTCCCGTTCATTCGGAATCGACGCGCATCCCATAGAATGAACTTCTAAAAACAACTGGAAAGAGGAGCAGGTATGGACCGGAAAGCAACAGCGGTGTGGCAGGGCGGACTGAAGGACGGCAAGGGCCGAATCTCGACCGACAGCGGCGTCCTGAAAGATGCACAGTATTCGTTCAGCACCCGGTTTGAAAGCGGCATCGGCACCAATCCCGAGGAACTCATCGCCGGCGCACATGCAGGATGTTTCACCATGGCTCTGAGCGCACAGCTCACCAGTGCCAACTTGAAGCCCGAATCGCTGGAAACAACGGCGGCCGTCACCTTCGAGAAGAAGGATGACAAGCCGACGATAACGAAGATCAAGCTGACCACCACGGCGAAGGTGCCGGGCGCCGACAAAGCCGTCTTCGACAAGGCCGCCCAGGACGCGAAAACCGGCTGCCCGATTTCGCGGCTCTTTGCCGGGAATACTGAAATCACGCTCGACGCAAAGCTGGTTTCGTAAAAGCAGGTTTCGTAAAGCAGGAGCAGAGTCAGCATAACTTACCCAGCATCGGAGATGCGGACTGGTTTTTATCAGGGAAATCCAGCCTCACAGACGCTGGACGGGTATATCTATACTGATTCTGCTCTAACTGCTACGCCGCAGCACCACTTCGCGTAACTGCCGGTTGAGATCGGTGGCTTGGCGCACACCCTGGTCGAGCAGCTTCATCCACTCCTTCGCCTGGTCGCTGAGTGCCGTGCTGTTCACCAGATAGCTGGCCTGCACAATAATCTCCAGCGCGTTGTTGATGTCGTGGGTAATGCGCCGAATCTCCTTCGCAAGCTCCTGGGGCAGGGGTGCGGGAGTTGCGCTGTTGGTCTCGGTCATGCGATATGTCCCTCATCTCCAAGCATGTGGGCCAGTCTACCGCGATAGCGACATCGGCCGTTACGATCTCCAGCAGGTTTGACATTCCCGCCTGCCTTTGCGAGACTAGCCACTGCTGCCCGTCCAGCACCCCGCTGGACCTTACCCGTGCCGAAGTGGCGGAATTGGCAGACGCGCATGGTTCAGGTCCATGTACTCGCAAGGGTGTGGGGGTTCGAGTCCCTTCTTCGGCACCAATCAATAAGTTTGCAACAATCCTGATATTCCCAGACAAGCGGCGTTTTGCGCATGATGCAAAATGACGCGTGCCAACCTCCGCTCAAAACAGATCCGTCGAACCTCCTGATCGCTCACGCAAATGACCAGCGGACGTGATCCCGGCTCCCACTTCGATCTAAAAATCGGCCGCCCCCTTTCGGGGACGGCCATTTGTTCATCAAGCTTATTACCAGCGGAAGACCTTGAAGTTATGCACGAAGGCAGTGATCGATCCGCTGCCCGTGTTGTAGCCGTCAAGCTGGAAGTTCACCAGCAGGAGGCCCCTGGGCCAGCCCAGCTTCTCGGCCGAGAACGCCTTTGCGTTGTAGAAGACGTGATGCCCACCGTCGAAATTCACCCAGTCATAGGTCACGTCGCCGTTGGTGTTGCGGTGCGTCGCGATCTGGATGTGGTGCCAGGTATTCGCCTTCCAGGTTCTCGGGTTGCAGGGAATGTTGGAGGAACGCCAATGCGTTCCGCTCCTGACGTAGGTGTACTCCCACGTCTTCGAGTAGGTAGAGCACTGCACGCCATAGATCACGGTTGCTCCATCACCCTTCACCTGGTTCATGTCCATCTCGACATTCGCAACCTGTGATGGATTGGTGATGTAGACATACGTGTCATAGACGAAGTGAGTCGCGCTCGCATCCTTGGCGAAGGACTGATGCCAGCGCACGCCGCCGCGCCTGGAATAGGTCATGTAGAACTTGCGTGCGGTATCCCAGGAAGGCGTGCTTGCCGGATAGACCGTCGACCCGCGCGCGCTGCCCGGCATGGCGGCATCCCTTTCATACGCCCACGTTTTGCCATCCAGATTGGCAGAGCCGATCGCATTAGACGGAATGGAACTGGTGGCCGCCGCAGTGCCGGACGAGCTGCCGCCCACCCTGAACGTGGTGCTGGCAACCGGGCAGATACCGTTCGTCGTCCACGCTTTGAAGTGAATGGTGTGGGTTCCGGCGCCGAAGGGCACCTTGGTCGCGTCGATGTCGTATTTCGTGACGCCGCGATGCAGAGTGCCGTTGTTGTCGATGGAATAGCCGAAGACGACCGGCGCCAATCCGCCGCAGCCCACGTTGTGGGCCCGGACCCATACCGAAGTAGAGACCGTCGTTCCGTTCACTGGGCTGGCGATCGTGATGTTCGATGCGTGTGCCGGCTGCGAAAGCGTCAGGCCGGAAAGGGTGGCAATTACGGCGAGAGCCAGCCGCTTCGAGGCGTGGCCCACGATTGAAGAATATCGATTCTGTTTCAACTTCATGCTCCTGAGGGGGTTAGAGATTGCTTCCAATCGTGTGTGTGAAACTGTTTTCACGCCGGTCTTGGTTATTCGCTTCACGCCGGCCGCGGCCTTCAGAAGACGCGGTTATGCGCGTGGGCGAAGTTGCTTCACCCGCCGGTCGTATTGAGTCTGTTCACGATTTGTTGATTTCGCGGAGTCTCTGCACAGCTCCGGAAGATCAACGGCTAGTCGAGGAACGCAGCGCGCTTACTGCACTGCGCCGGTACTGCAACTTCGTTTTCGCTTTGCGCGATGGGGGTTCGCCGGCACGGTGCTCTGGGGGCAGCCAATGCTGGAACCGCACGTCAATCTAGCCTGAAATGAAGCGCCTTCCGCAATGCTATCCATTGCGATGAAAGCTATGACTGCAAGGACCGATAGGTCCATCAATAAAAACATCGGGGATAACTCATGGTCGTTACAAATCTGCCTCGCAGCAGCACGACCGATCTAGGTACCGCAGTTATACATGGCTCTTTCCGCAGCGCCGTTCTCAGCGGAGAGTCGACTCACGAATCGGCTTACTGATTCGCGTGTTATCGAGGTTCGGCAGAACAAAACTCCAGCTAACCCGTGCCAGTCGCGACTGCAGACTGACTCAGGCGGGGAGCGATGCGGAGCACTTTGCGCGTTCCCTTGCAGGGATGCTGACTCCCGCTCAACTCCCACTTATGTCCACGAGCTCGACATTCGTGGCATAACTTTTAGGTGTCTTCTGAAGGGATAATACACAGTTATTTTCGAAAGAACAGTGGCTGTGCTCGATTATTTTTGACTGTGCGTGCAACGTTTGTCTTCGGTTTCTCAACGCGTGAAGATTGTTCACGCATCGCGCAACAACACTCCATTGCGGCGGGATGTAATTACGCGCTAGCGCCGAAACCGCCGCATTTCAGGCCCTTCCAGGCCCTCTACACCTTTCGTGTTATCGGGCGCCTTATCCCCATCGAACGCGCAGCCACCCGCACTCACTTATCGCTCGCGGCTTATCTCCGCTATCTCGCAACAACTTCACTTAGCAGCCGTGCCCACCGGCTCGCTACAGCGTGCGCTTGAAGAGCGGCGTCGCGATCAGCAGCGTAGCGATGCCGAATACGAAGAGGAAGAGCAGATCCATGCGGATCGCGACAAAGCCGCCATCCTTGAGCAGGACCGACTTCAACCCATGCACCACATAGGTGAACGGATCGGCGATGGCGATGACGCGCAGCCACCTGGGAAATCCGGAAACCGGCGAGATAGCGCCGCTGGGAAAGAATAGCAGCGTGTTCAGCACGCCGAAGATCGCGCGCGGCACCAGCGGGTCCTCCACGCGCACCATCATCAGGAACATCATCCCGTTGAATGCAATCGACGCGGCCACAATCAGCAGCAGAAGCAGCAGATCCGAGATGGGATGGAATATCACGCCAATGCCGGCCAACAGCGAGCCGATCACGGTGAGTGAAATGCCGGAGAGCACCGCCTTGATCGCACCCGCCACATTCAGCCCCAGCACGAGTTCGAGTCGCGTGATCGGCGTAACGAGATATCCCTCATGCACGCCGCGCGCCTTATCGTCGATGTACAGCATGCCGCCGCCGATCATCACCGCGACATACATCGCCAGCGCAATCGAGCCGGCGAGCAGATACTTCATGTACTCGATGTACGGGTACAGCTCAACGATCTTCAACGCGATCTGCTGCACGACCAGAGGCTGCACCGCCGGGGCGTTCAGCGCATCCACCAGCGACTGCATCTCCGCTTCCAGGCTGCTGCTCATCGTCAGGTCGCTGTTGTCCACCACCAGCCCGATCGCCGGCGAATCGCCCGCCAGCACCCGCCTCGAATACTGCCGCGGAATGATCACCGCGCCGTCTATCTTTCCGGTGCGCACGTCCTCACGCGCCTTCTGCTCGTCGTCGTAAGTGACCGTGGTGAAGGTGCGGATGTTCGCTGCAATGGCGTTGAAGGCTTCATGGATCTTCAGCGCCTGCGATCCGCCGTCGTGGTCCACCACGGCCATGCGCGCGTCGCGAATCTTGCCGCCGAATGCGTTCCCCAGGATGACCAGTTGCACCAGCGGCAGCATCATGGACACCATCATCAGCGCGGGCGAGCGGAAGAACTTCCGCATCTCGCGCTCCACGATCGCCATCGCCCGGCTCATGGCTGCATCCCCGGACGCGGCGGCATCACAAAGCCTTGCGCCTTCACCTGCTCATCGCGAAGCTGTCGGCCGGTGTAGTGGACAAAGACGTCGTCCAGGGTCGTGTTCTGCACGTTGAGCGACTTGATCGTGCTGCCGCTGGCCATTGTCATCTCCACCAATTGCGTGGTGGTCAGGGAGCCGTTCGCCGTCAGCAGCCGGTACATGCCCGCGCTCTGCGGCTCTACGGAACGCACGCCGCCCAGGTGGCGAAGCTGCTCTGGCCACTTCGGCAGGTCCTCCGTGAACTGCACCTCGACGACGTTGCTGCCCGGCACGCTTGCTTTCAGCGCCATCGGCGTGTCCAGCGCCACCAGCTTTCCATGATCCACAATGGCGATGCGATCGCAGAGCCGGTCCGCCTCATCCATATAGTGCGTGGTGATCAGCATGGTCAGGTGGCGCGTGGTCTTCAGCTCGTTCAGC
>DASVAI010000490.1:0-15609 GCA_036376445.1 Acidobacteriaceae bacterium | reverse complement strand
TGATCGACAACTTACTTCTGTAGCTGGCCGGCATTCAGCCGCGCGGGACCGGAGACACACGGATTCCCGGCGAGCAGAAAACGCAGCGGCCTCTCCGCCGCTTTCGTGATGCCGATGCGCGGCGTGGTCACAATGTCGCGCGCCTGGTAGCCGTCGTCACGCAATTGCAGGTCTGAGCTCTTGCTCAACAGATCCATACCATTGTGTGTCGCGCGCGTGATGCCGAATGCCTGGCATAGCCGTCCCGGCCCCGCAGTGAGCATGCGCGGCGCAGCATGCAGGCCGAGGCCGCGCAAGTGCGCCATCTGTGCGATGCCGTCGACCGGCTCCAGCGCACGAACCAACAGGCTTCCCGCGCGACCGTCCGGCTCGCAGGAGATATTCAGACAGCTGTGCATGCCGTAGATGAAGTAGACATACGCATGACCGGCGGGGCCGAAGAGCACCGCATTGCGCGCGGTACGCCCAGCGGCGGCATGGGCCGCCGGGTCGCCTTCGCCGAAGTAGGCTTCTACCTCAACGATGCGGGCCGCAAGCAGCGCGTCCTCCAGTCGCCGGACCAGGAGCTTTCCCAGTACCTCCCGCGCCACCAGGTCCGGTGGCCGCTCAAAGAACGAGCGGGGCAGCAATGGCAGGCGAGACGTGTCGGCAGTCCGGCGCGGCATCCCTACTTTTTCGCTTCGCCCTTCACGGCCGCCAGCACCTCTTCCGCGTGGCCTTCGGGCTTTACTTTCGCGAAGATGCGGCTCAGCCGGCGGTCCGGCCCGATCAGGAATGTGGTCCGCTCAATGCCCCGGACCTTCTTCCCATACATATTTTTGTCCTTCATCACGCCAAACTGATTGCAGACTTTTTCGTCTACATCTGCAAGGAGCGTATAGGGCAGGTCGTATTTTTCCTGGAACTTCTTCTGTGCCTTCGGCGTGTCGCGTGAAATGCCAAGCACCACCACACCGGCCTTCTGGAGTTTCTTGAAGGTGTCGCGGAAACCGCAGGCCTCAATGGTGCAGCCGGGCGTATCGGCGCGCGGATAGAAGAAGAGGACCACCGGCTTGCCACTGTAGTCGCTCAAATGAACTGTTTCGTCGTTCTCGTTCTGTAAGGTGAAGTCCTGGATCGTATCGCCGACCTGCATGCTGCCTCCGCCCATCCCTTTCTGCTTCAGGAACGCTACCATGGTAGCTGGACCGGTGTGGCCGCGGAGTAGACCATGAAATCGTTCCGTGCATTCCGAGCGGGGATGGCCTTGGCGGCGCTGGGTTGCGTCGCATTGCGCGCGCAGTACCCGGGCCACGTCGATACGCAGCAGAAAGCCGCCGCTACTTCTACGCTTCGCTCCGTTGCGGTGCTTGAGTGGACGGGCGACCGCAATCACCCTAACGCGACACGGCTGGTGCCGATCTCCCTGTTCGACGGAACCCATCTGCAGGACGCGGCGCTGTATCTGGCGCGGCCTGTGCCATTGGCGCTCGATAGCGGCACCGAGTACGAGGTGGAGAGCACCGGCTTGCCGCAGGGCTGGTTCGATATAGACGGCGCACGGCAAGTCGGCGATGACTGGTTTGGATTCGGCAACTGGAAACCCTATCTCCCGCCGCCGCCGAAGAAGCTTCACCCTTCGCGCTATCCACCCACAGTCGTGCATGACAAGAACGACAATCCGGACAAGCCGCACTTTGTGCGCCGCGACCAGACCACGCAATCCGGAAGCACAACCGGCACTCCGGCCGCGGGTTCGCCTCCGGCGGACCAGTCTTCCGGCAATGCACAGGCTTCCTCCGCGCCTGTCGATCCGGACCGTCCCAAGCTGCGCCGCAGGCCGGAGGACAGCCCATCCCAGCAGCAGGCCCCCGCACCCACGCCGGAATCACCCAGCGCGGCGCCGGATGGGGACCGTCCGCATCTCTCGCGCGGTGTGCCCGCCGATCTGAAAAACCAGGCCAAGCCGCTCGAGTTGACGCCCGTTGCCATGGGCCAGACGATTGCTGTCTCCGACGCGGACAGAATGGGCACGCAGTCGTTCGCCTACGACTGGGCCAGTCCCGAAGATGCGGCAAGCGCAAAGAAGGAGCTGGAGGCGCAGGCGGTGCAATTGCTCGCTGCGTCGGCGCATACGAAGGATGCCTCAGCCACCGCTGATACGACACCGAAACGTCGCAGCACCACGAGGCGATCCGCGCCTCACGCAAAGGCGACGCCCGCGGATCCGGAAGCCCTGCTGGCCGATGTGCAGTTCCACGCTTTTGCTCTCACCTATGGCAGCGGCGCCACCCTGGTGCTCACCGCAAATGAAGTTTCCGGCACTCGCTCCATCGCGATGATTGCGCTGCAGGATATTTACGGCAAGATACGCGTGCTCTGGCACTCCACCACGGATGAACAGCACCTCGACATTACTCCGCGAATGAAGCTGGTCGATGCAGTCGATCCGCGCGGCGATGGTCGCGCGAATCTGCTCTTTGAGGAGCGCAATGATACCGACCGCCGATTCGCGCTTTACGCCGTGGGAGCGGACAACGCCGAGCAGGTCTTCGCCACCGATCCGCTGCCGCTGCATCCCACGGCTGCGCCGCACGGCGAATGAGTCGGCTTCATGGATGCGGCAACTGGGTCGTATCCCAGCCGCCGCCGAGCGCCTTTACTAACTGCACGCTTGCGGCGAACTGCCGTGTTGTGATGTCCGCCGCCGTCCGGCGATTGCTCAGCTCGACCGTCTGCGCAGTGATGACTTGCAGATAGGTTGTAAGGCCGCCCTTGTACTGGTTCGTCGAGATCTGCAGCGAACGCTGTGCGTCGGCGACGGTTTGCTGCTGCGCGGCCGCTTCGCGATTCAGAATGCTCAGCGCGGCAAGCTGATCTTCCACATCCTGAAACGACTGCAGCACTGTCTCGCGATAGTTGGCAGTCTCGGCATCGTAGGCGGCCCGCGCTTCAGCTGTCAGAGCACGCCGCCGCCCCGCATCGAACAGAAGCTGGCTGGCAGAACCACCGAGCGACCAGAGTGCGCTCGGTCCCTGAAAGAGGTTCCCTGCCCGTGAGGATTCAAAGCCGCCGGTTCCTGTAATGCTGATCTGCGGATAGTAAGCCGCAATTGCGATGCCGATTTGCTCATTCGCAGCCGCCGCCCGGCGCTCTGCAGCCGCCACATCAGGCCGCCGCTCCAGCATCTCGGACGGCACGCCCACCGGGACCGACGGCAGCGCCAGCGCGAGCGGCGCACGCGCCAGCGAGAAAGTGGAGGCCGGCTGGCCGGTGAGTGTCGCGATGGCATGTTCGAACTGCGCGCGCGCCACCTCCACGTCGATGGACTGCGCCTTCGTCTGATCCAGCTGCGTCTGCGCCTGCGCGACATCGGCATCGGTCGCAAGACCGCCGTGGTAGCGCGATATCGTGAGCTGCAGATATCGCTGGTACTGCTGAATCGTGTCATCGAGCAGTTGCTTCTGCGTGTCCAGCCCGCGCAGCTCAAAGTAGTCCATCGCCAGCTCCGAGCGAAGGCTGAGCTCTACATTTGCGAGATCGGCAGCGGAAGCCTGTGCGTTGGCGCGTGCCTGCTGCACGGTGCGGCGGATGTTGCCCCAAAGGTCAGGCTCCCATGTCGCCTGCCCTGCCACTGTCAGATCGTTGTACGGATTTCCGTTGAGGGGAACGCCTACCGGCCGATTCCGCGAGACGCGCGTGCGCGCATATCCCGGCGTGAGGGACACAGTAGGGAAGTAAAAAGACCGGTACTGCCGCACCGCCGCCAGCGCCTGCTCGTACTGCGCCGCCGCCGCTTTCAGTGTCTGGTTCGAGACGGCGACGCGATCTTCCAGCGAGTTCAGTTGCGGATCGCTGTAGGACTCCCACCACTTGCCGCGAATGCTAACGTCGCCTGGCTGGGCGCGCTTCCAACCTACGCCCGGCGCGCTCGGCGGAGGAACTTCTACTGCCTCTTCCTTGAACGAGGGAGCCATTGCAGAGGCAGGCGTGCGATAGTTCGGCCCCACCTTGCATCCATTGGCCAGCAGCAGGAGCAGCAGCCATGTGCCTGCCGCGGCGTTCCGCTGCACGCTCACTGTCCTTGCTCCTTTTTGCCGCCCGAGTTTTGCAGCACGTGCACCTTCTCACCATCGATGATCGAATCGGGCGGATTGGTGATGATTGATGTATTCGCATCCAGTCCGCTGACAACCTGCACCGTGTTGCCATCGTCATGTCCGATGGTGATCGGCAGCAGCTTGACCACGTCGCTGTCGCCGGAGTGTTCCACTCCTGCCACCTGCAGCCCCTCGCGGCGGAAGAGCAGCGTGGAAATCGGAATCACCACCGAGGAGACCGGCGTGTTCACCTTCATATGGACCTCGGTGTACGCGCCGGGCGTCAGATCGCCTTTGCGATTGTCTACATCCACTTCCACTAGCAGCGTGCGCGAGTTGATGTCGATGGATTTCGCGGTGCGCACCAGCGTCCCTTCGAAGCTGCGGCCCGGATACTCCGCGAAGGCGAGCTGCGCCTTGGTTCCCGGCACCGCATCGCGGGAGTAGATTTGCGGGACGTTCACGTACACGCGCAGCACATCGGTGGACGCCATGTGGAAGAGTTCTTTCGCCGCGCCCTGGTCGATGAGCTGGCCGATGTCGATGCTGCGCGATGTGACCACGCCGTTGAAAGGCGCGTAGATCTTCTCGAAGGACTGCAGCTCCTCGAGTCGCTGCACATTGGCAAGCTGCGATTTGACGGTGGTATTGGACGACTGCGCCTGAGTAGCGAAGTTCTCCGTATCCTGACGCGATACCGCGTCCTGGCCCAAGAGCTCGTTGTAGCGCTGCGCTGTGCTCTTCGCGTAGCCGGCGTTCGATTCCGCCGTGGCCAGGTCCGCACGTGCCTGCAAGAGTTGCTGATCCACTTCCGGCGAGCTGATGACGGCGAGCAATTGGCCCTTGCGAACGTGCGCGCCGATGTCGAAGTACCAGTGGCTCAGATAGCCGTTGGTGCGGGCGTAGATCGGTGCGTCCTGGTAGGCCAGAACGTTGCCCGGCAGCACGATCTCCGAATTGGGCGCGCCGGCCTTGGGCCTTGAAAGCAGCACGTCCGGGGCCGCCAGCTCGTTCGTCTGTTCGGCAAGAACGCGCCGCTGACTCTGGCGGCGCAGTATGCCGACAATGGCGATGATCGCACCCACAACGAGCAACGCCGCGATGACGAAGACCGCAGCGCGCGCGGAGATATGGGGTGGCGGCGCTCCGCCGCCGTGTTCGGTATGGGGACGCGGGGTTTGCGTGTTCTGATCAGGCTCGCTCATGGTCCTCGAAGTTCCCGGGAATGTCGTCTCTTGTAGCGCGTCCGTTCCGCTCGGCCCGGGCGCGGCGACGGCGCTCCAGCGCGCCATGCAGCACGCCGAAGAAAGTAGGCACGAAGAAGAGAGTGGCGACTGTGGCAAAGATGAGGCCGCCGATCACGGCGCGGCCCAGCGGCGCGTTCTGCTCGCCGCCGTCGCCCAGCCCCAGCGACAGCGGCACCATGCCGATGATCATCGCCAGTGCCGTCATCAGCACAGGGCGGAAGCGCGTATACCCAGCGGCGAGCGCGGCCGCAACCGCATCGCCGTCATTGATCTCGAGCTGCTCTTTCGCAAACGAGACCACCAGGATGGAGTTCGCCGTTGCCACACCCATGCACATGATGGAGCCGGTAAGCGCGGGGACGCTGATGTGCGTGCCGGTGAGGAAGAGCATCCACACGATGCCGGAGAGCGCCGCAGGCAGGGCGGACACGATGATGAACGGGTCGAGCCACGACTGGAAGTTCACAACGATCAGCAGATAGACGAGCAGGATGGAGAAGAACAGTCCGCTCACCAACCCGACGAACGAGGTTCGCATCGTCTGCACCTGGCCACGGATCACGATCCGTGACCCGCTAGGCTTCTCCTTCTCATGTCGGGCAACGATTGCCCGAATCTTATCGGCAACACTGCGCAGATCGGTGCGGTCGATGCTGCCGAAGATATCGACCGCGGGCTGGATATCGTAGTGCGTCACCGTGGCCAGCTCTTCGCCGCGTTTGATCGATGCAAGATTGCCGAGGATCTGGATTGGGTTGCCGCCCATCGGCGCCGCCGGCGTGAACATGTTGAAGTTCGAAGCGGGGCTCTTCGCGCCGCTCGCCGTAATCGGCACGCTTTCGAGATCATCGAACGAATCGAGCGCATATTGCGGCGTCTGCGTGGAAACGTTGTAGCTGACGCCGTTCTTCGGATTGAGCCAGAACGTGGGGGCGGTCTGGAACGAGCCGCTGAGCGCTACCAGCAGCGAACCTGCGACATCGCGCTGCGTCAACCCGATATCCTGCGCGCGCGAGCGGTCCACCGCGACGGAAAGGCGGGGTTCATTGAACGGCTGCTGAATATGCAGGTCGGCGGTGCCCGGAACGTACTTGATCTCCTGCATCAGCTTCTCGGCGAATTCGCGATTCGCCACTGCGTTGTGACCGATGATCTGAATATCGATCGGCGCCGGCAGGCCGAAGTTAAGGATCTGCGTCGTCATATCCACCGGCAGATAATAGAACGTGACTCCGGGAAACTCCCTCCCCAGCTTCGCGCGAAGGCTCTCGACGTAGTCGTTTGTAGGCCGATGATCCCTGCTGAGCGAAACCGTGATGTCCGCATCCGCTGAGCCGACAACTCCCGTGTTGGTATAGGAGAGATTCAGGCCGGAGTATGGAATCCCGATGTTGTCGATGATGGTGACAAGCTCCCGCTGCGGAATCTCGCGGCGGATTGCATTGTCGATCTCATCGCACAGGCGCGCTGTTTCCTCAATGCGTGTTCCGGTGCGCGCGCGGACATGCAGCTTGAACTGTCCCGCATCTACCGAAGGGAAGAAGTCCTGCCCCAGCCAGCCATACAGCAGCGCAAACGAGCCCACGCAGAAGACAAGGAAAAGGATTAGGAAGACGGTACTGTGCGTAACGGCCAGCCCCAGTAGCCCGTGATAGAAGCTGCGGAACTCCTCGAAGCGCCGCTCGAACGCAAGCTGAAAGCGGATGAACGGGTTGCGGCTGCGCTCCTTCTGCTTCTGTGCTTCCGGGTCGTGCTCCACCAGCAGATACTTCGCCATCGTTGGTACGACGGTGCGCGAGAGGAAATAGGACGCGAGCATAGCGAAGACCACAGCCTCCGCCAGCGGCACAAACAAATATTTCGCAACGCCGCCGAGGAAGAACATCGGCACGAACACGATGCAGATGGAGATGGTGGAGACAAAGGCGGGAATGGCAATCTGCGCCGCACCGTCCAGAATCGCCTGCTCGATCTCCTTGCCTTCTTCCAGGTTGCGGTTGATGTTCTCGATCTCCACCGTCGCATCGTCGACGAGTATGCCGACGGCGAGTGCGAGGCCGCCCAGCGTCATAATGTTGATCGTCTCGCCGAGCGCGCCCAGCAGGATCAGCGAGACAAGAATCGACAGCGGAATCGAAACCGCGATGATCAGCGTCGATCGCCAGCTTCCCAGGAAGACCAGGATCATGAAGCCGGTCAGGCAGGCGGCGATGATGGCCTCGTGTACCACCCCGGAGATGGCGCCGCGGACGAAGATTGACTGGTCCGATAAGGGCGTGATCTTCAGCCGCGGATCATCGATCGACGCTTTGACCGAAGGCAGCTTGTTGAAGATGCCCTTAATGATGTCGAGCGTCGAAGCATTGCCGTTCTTCTGGATGGTGAGCAGCGCCGCACGCTGGCCGTCCACGCGAACGATGTTGGTCTGCGGCGGAAATCCGTCGCGCACATGCGCCACATCGTGCACGTAGACCATCGCGCCATTGACCTGTTTGATCGGCAAATCATTCAGGCCTTCAATTGTTGTGGGCGCGCTGTTGGTTTCTACCTGGTATTCATAATTGCCCACCTTCATCGTGCCGGAAGGCAGAATCAGATTCTGGTTCGCGATCGTGTTAGTCACATCGCTGGGTGAAAGGCCCTTTGCTTGCAGTTCACGCAGGTTCAGGTCCACCTGCACCTGCCGCTGCTTGCCGCCATAAGGGTAGGGAATCGCGGCGCCGCGTATGGTGACCAGTTGCGTGCGGATAAAGTTCAGGCTGTAGTCGTTGAGTTGCTGCTCGCTCAGTCCCTTGCCAGAGATGCCAAGCTGCAGGATGGGCACGCTGGAAGCGTTGTAGTCGATGATGAACGGCGGCGTGGTGCCCGGGGGCAATTGCTTAAGTTGCGCCTGCGAGATCGCCGTCACCTGCGCGATGGCCGCCGACAGGTTCACCTGCGGCTGAAAATAAATCTTCACTACGGCAACGCCGTACAGCGAGTTCGATTCGATATGGTCGATGTTGTCGACCGTGGTGGTCAGGGCGCGTTCCGTAATCGTGATGATGCGATCCGCCATCTGCTCGGCGGAGAAGCCTTGGTATTGCCAGACAATGCTCACCACCGGAATATCGATATTTGGAAAGATATCGACCGGCGTATTCAGGATGGAGAGCGGCCCGATGATGAGGAGCAGCAGCGCAAGAACGGCGAAGGTATAAGGCCGTCTGAGCGCGAGTCGAACAATCCACATAGGCTTTGAACACTACCTCTGTTACACGGATCCGTAACCGTGCAGTTAGGGACCGCCGCCATTCGCAGCGGCGATAGTATCCTCGATTCTCGGTCTCGCGTCGGGCGAGCCTCTACAGTGTACAAAGCGGCCCTGCAACAATGGAGCGGCATCATCGTCGCGATTTTGCGCGCCGTTTGCCGTGCCGCTGGTTGTTTCTCATTGCTGCCGGTGCCGCTGCAATCGGCCCGGCTGGCGGCATGTCGTTGCCGCTTCAGCCAATCAGGTGGGTTTGCACTCTGCTTAAAGAACAAAAGATGTCCCCAGTTGTCCATTCGATTCATGGAATTGCAAACCGTTCCGGCCATAATCGGGGCCAGACCGCATCAGGCCGGGTGTAGCGCTGCAATCGAATGATGTGAAAAGATTTGAGCAGCGGAGAAACCATTCTTAGGGTCATATCGTCCCTAATCACATACCTGGACCAGGACTCCGCACGGGCTCATTTGAGAACGATCCCTGGGAGCAAGAGCACACTCAGACTGAGAAACTGGAAAGAGACGATTTTCATGTCACCTGCCGCGCCTACAGAACAGGTCCCAACTTCTACTTACGCCTACCGCGTTCCCGGCGGCGAAGGTCCGGGCGAGAGCCCGCAGGAGCCCCGCCGACGCGGTTGGCTGCGTTGGCTGGTGCTGGTGGTGCTGCTGGCGCTTGCCGGCCTCATCACCTGGCGCACTATCACGGCGAAGCAGCAGGAGAAGGCGGCGGCCGTGCGCCGGCAGCGCGCCATGGCAGATCAGGCTATGCCGGTGCAGGTTGCGAAGGTCCGCCAGGAGACGGTGCCTATCTATCTCACGGGGCTCGGCACCATCACGCCGTACTACAGCGTCAAGATTATTCCCCGAGTCACCGGTGAGCTCACGAATGTCTACATCCGCGAGGGTCAGGATGTGCGCAAGGGTCAGGAGCTGATGACGATCGATCCGCGGCCATACCAGGCTGCGCTCGATCAGGCCAAAGGCCAGCTGGCTCGCGACGAAGCGCAGTTGAAGAACAATCAGGCAGAGTTCAACCGCTACAAGGCGCTTTATGACCAGGGAGTCGTTTCGAAAGAGCAGCGCGATACGTACGAGTCGAACCTCGGTCAGTTCGTCGGCGCCATCAAGGCCGATGAGGCCTCGATTGAGGCGGCGCAGCTCAACGTTACATACTGCCACATCAAGTCGCCGATCGACGGCAAGGTGGGCCTGCGCCAGGTGGACCCAGGCAACCTGGTCACCGCGAACACGACCCAGACCCTGATCGTGAACCAGTTCCGGCCGATCGCGGTGTACTTCACGCTCCCGGAAGATCTACTGCAGCGCGTTCTTGCCAAGCTGCGCCGCGATCACAAGCTGGACGCGATTGCCTTTGATCGTTCCGATACGGTGCAGCTCGAAAGCGGACAACTTACCGCGGCCGACAACCAGATCGACATCACGACGGGCACAGCCAAACTGAAGGCCGTCTTTGCCAATACGGACGAGAAGCTCTTTCCCAACCAGTTCGTGAATGTCCACCTTGTTCTTGAGCAGCGCAACAATTCGATTGTGATCCCGGCCGCCGCAGTGCAGCACAGCTCAGAGGGTGATTACGTCTGGCTGGTGAAATCGACCTCCGACCCAAGCACGCCCAGCTCCGATGCCTCCGGCAAGGTTTCGCCCGGTAGCGGCACCGTCAGCATGCAGCCCGTCCAGATCGATACCACGCAGGGCTCCATGGTCATTCTGAAGAGCGGCCTCCAGGCCGACCAGCAGGTGGTGGTGGATGGCGCCGACAAGCTTCAGGACGGCACGAAGGTCTCCACCACCTTCTCGCATGGCCGCTCGAAGCAGCAGCAGGAAATGGGTCCGTCGTGAGTCCATCCCGTCTTTTCATCCTGCGGCCCGTGGCCACCTCACTTCTGATGGTGGCCATTCTGCTGGCAGGCTTTGTCGCATACCGGCAATTGCCCGTCTCCGCCTTGCCGGAAGTGGATTACCCCACCATTCAGGTTGTGACGTTCTATCCCGGGGCAAGCCCGGACGTGATGTCCTCTGCCGTCACTGCGCCGCTGGAGCGCCAGTTCGGCCAGATGCCTGGCCTTAACCAGATGACCTCCACCAGCTCGCAGGGTGGCTCGGTCATCGTTTTGCAGTTCAATCTCACTGAGGACATCGACGTTGCCGAGCAGGAAGTGCAGGCCGGCATCAACGGCGCGCAGAGTTTCCTGCCGCAGGGCCTGCCGAATCCGCCGATCTACAGCAAGGTGAATCCGGCCGATCAGCCGGTGATGACGCTCGCGCTGACCTCTGACAGCATGCCGCTGCAGAAGGTCGAAGACCTGGCCGACACCAACATGGCGCAGAAGGTTTCGCAGGTTTCCGGCGTGGGTCTGGTTTCGATCGCCGGAGGGCAGAAGCCGGCAGTGCGCATCCAGGCAAACCCGGCGCAGCTCGCCGCCTACGGCATCAGCATGGAGGACCTGCGCACCGCCGTCGGCACCGCCAATGTCAACACAGCGAAAGGCAGCCTGAACGGCGTCCGCCAGTCCTACACCATTGGCGCCAACGACCAGCTACTAACCTCCGGCGACTACAAGCCCATCGTTATCGCCTATCGCAACGGCGCGCCTGTCCGCATGTCTGACGTCGCCGACATCGTCGACGGCTCCGAGAACACGATGCAGGCGGCATGGATGAACCGCACCCCGGCGGTCATTATGAACATTCAGCGACAGCCTGGCGCGAACATCATTGCGGTGGTCGATCGCATCAAGGCGCTGCTGCCGCAGTTGCAGGTCACCCTGCCCGCATCGGTCAAGGTCCATGTTCTCACTGACCGCACCGAAACCATCCGCGCTTCCGTCGAGGACGTGCAGTTTGAGCTGATGCTCACTATCGCGCTGGTCGTGATGGTGATCTTCCTCTTCCTGCGCAGCCTTTCCGCGACCATCATCCCCAGCGTCGCCGTCCCGCTCTCGCTGGTGGGCACCTTCGGCATCATGTACCTGCTGGGCTACAGCCTGAACAATCTCACGCTGATGGCCCTCACCATCTCCACCGGTTTCGTCGTTGACGACGCCATCGTGATGATCGAGAACATCTCGCGATACATCGAGATGGGCGAAGACCCGCTGGCCGCGGCGCTCAAAGGCTCGGAGCAGATCGGCTTCACCATCCTCTCGCTCACTGTCTCGCTCATCGCCGTGCTCATTCCGCTTCTGTTCATGGGTGACGTGGTGGGCCGCCTTTTCCGCGAGTTCGCCATTACCCTTGCCGTCACCATCCTCGTTTCCGCGGTCGTGTCGCTCACCCTGACTCCGATGATGTGCGCCAGGCTGCTCAAGCACAAGCCGGAGTCGCAGCAGAACGCCTTCTACCGTCACTCCGAGCACTTCTTCAATGCGGTTATCGGCTTCTACGGTCGGACTCTGCAGTTTGTTCTGCGCTATCGCTTCACCACATTAATGGTCACCATCGGCACGCTGGTGCTCACGCTGGTGCTTTACATCATCGTGCCCAAGGGATTCTTCCCAGTAGAAGACACCGGCATCATCCTCGGGATCTCCGAAGCGCCGCAGGCTGTCTCCTTCCAGAGCATGGAGCAGCGCCAGCAAAAGCTTGCGGATGTGATCCTGAAGGATCCCGACGTCGAAAGCCTCTCCTCCTTCATCGGCATCGATGGCGTCAACACGACGATGAACAACGGCCGAATCCAGATCAACCTCAAGCCGCTGTCGCAGCGGCACGATCGCGTTCCCGCCATCATCCAGCGGCTGCAGTCCTCTCTGAAGAGCGTCGAGGGCATCACGCTCTACACGCAGCCGCTGCAGGACCTCAACGTGGCGGACGCCGTCAGCCGCACGCAGTACCAGTACTCACTCGAAAGCTCGGACGCCACCGAACTGCGGACCTGGACGCGCAAGCTGGTGACCGAACTGCGCAAGCGTTCCGAAGTTACCGACGTTGCCAGCGATATACAGGACAAAGGCCTCGAGACCGATCTCGTTATCGACCGGGATACGGCGTCGAGAATGGGCGTGCAGATGTCCGCCATCGACAACGTGCTCTATGACGCCTTTGGCCAGCGCCAGGTCTCCACGATGTACACCCAGCTCAACCAGTACCACGTAATCCTGGAGGTGCAGCCGAACTTCCAGCTCGATCCCGGTACGCTCAGCAGCCTGTACGTCGCGGGAGCGAATGGCATTCAGGTTCCCCTCAGCACCTTCGTCAAAATTTCGCGCAGCAATACGCCGCTCTCTATAGATCACCTCGGCCAGTTCCCGGCTAGCACCATCTCCTTTAATCTCGGCCCTGGCGCATCGCTGGGTGATGCCGTCAAGATCATCAACCAGGTGGAGGCCAATCTCGGTATGCCGGCCACCGTCAACGCCAGCTTCCAGGGAACCGCCAAGGCGTTCGAAGCATCGCTCACGAACGAGCCCATCCTCATCCTTGCTGCGCTCATCACCGTCTACATCGTGCTCGGCGTGCTGTACGAAAGCTACATCCACCCGGTCACGATTCTCTCCACCCTGCCGTCGGCCGGAGTCGGCGCCATTCTTGCGCTGCTGCTCTTTCACATGGATCTCAATGTCATCGGCATCATCGGCATCATCCTGCTGATCGGCATCGTGCAGAAGAACGCCATCATGATGATCGACTTCGCGCTCGATGCCGAACGGACCGGCGGCAAGAACTCCGAGGAGGCAATTTACCAGGCCTGCCTGTTGCGCTTTCGCCCCATTCTGATGACGACCATGGCGGCATTGCTCGGCGGTTTGCCGCTCGCGCTCGGCACGGGCACCGGCTCGGAGCTGCGCAAGCCGCTCGGCATCACCATTGTGGGCGGCCTCATCGTCTCCCAGGCGCTCACCCTTTACACGACGCCGGTTGTCTATCTCTACTTCGATCGTCTGGGGCGGCGCCTCAGCCGGCGTCGCGCCCGCATCTCCGCCCAGCGAGGCGCGGAACACATCGTCTCGGCAGACTGAGGACATCCGGCAGCTATGCATATCTCCGCGCCATTCATTCGCCGACCGGTTGGCACCTCGCTGCTGAGCCTTGCGCTTCTGCTCGGCGGCGCAGTAGGCTACTTTCTGCTTCCGGTGTCATCCCTGCCGGAAGTCGAGTTCCCGACAATCAACGTGAACGCCCGGCTGCCGGGCGCCAGCCCTGAGACTGCGGCTTCCGCCATCGCCACGCCGCTCGAGCGGCAATTCGGCCGCATTGCCGGCATCACCGAGATGACTTCATCGAGCACGCTCGGCGGCTCGAACATCACGCTGCAATTCGATCTCAATCGGGACATCAACGGCGCGGCGCGCGACGTGCAGGCCGCCATCAATGCAGCGCGCTCGCAGCTTCCTGCAAACCTGCCGCAGAATCCGGAGTTCTGGAAATCGAACCCCGCCGACGCGCCCATCATGATCTTGGCGCTCACCTCGGACCAGATCAGCCGCCCGGAGATTTATGACGCCGCGGACTCCGTGCTGCAGCAGAAGATTTCGCAGATCCCAGGTGTTGGCGAGAGCTTTGTCGGCGGAGGCGCAAGTCCTGCGGTACGTGTCGAGGCCAACCCGATGCAGCTCAGCTCCTACGGCATTGGTCTCGAGTCGCTGCGTACCACGCTCAGCTCGGTCAACCAGAACATGGCCAAAGGCTATTTCCGGAATGACCGTAGCATCAGCAACATCGTCACCAATGACCAGCTCTTCGAGGCGCGCCACTATGCGCCACTCGTGGTCGGCTATAACTCCACCACCGGCGCGGCTGTACGGCTGCAGGATGTCGCCAGCGTTATTGATTCCACGTCGAACCTGTACACATCCGGTCTCGAAAACGGCAAGCCCGCCGTTCTCATCATCATCTTCAAAATCGCCGGCGCCAACGTCATCGATACGGTCGATGCCATCAAGGCCGCGCTGCCCTCGCTTGAGGCTTCCATCTCCCCACTGATCCATACCAGCATCGTCATGGATCGCACGGTCACCATCCGCGCCGCCATTCACGATGTCGAGATCACGCTGCTCATCTCCATCGTGCTGGTGATCCTCGTCGTCTTCATCTTCCTGCGCGATGTCTGGGCCACCATCATTCCCAGCGTAGCCGTGCCGCTCTCGCTGGTCGCCACCTTCGGCGTGATGTACCTGCTTGGCTACACCATGGACAACCTGTCGCTGATGGCTCTCACCGTCGCGACCGGTTTCGTTGTGGACGATGCCATTGTTGTGCTCGAAAACATCACGCGCTATCTCGAGCAGGGCATGACGCCGTTCGATGCAGCGATCAGGGGCTCGCGAGAGATCGGCTTCACCGTGCTCTCCATGAGCACATCGCTCATCGCTGTCTTTATTCCGATCCTGCTGATGGGCGGTATCGTTGGCCGTCTCTTCCGCGAGTTTGCAGTCACCCTGTCGATCGCTATCGCCATTTCGCTGGTCGTGTCGCTTACCACCACCCCGATGATGTGCGCCAGGTTCCTGCGCCAGCACAATCCCAGCGCCCGCAGCCGCGCGTATCGCTTCGGCGAGCGGCTCTTCAATGGATTGCTCGCGGCTTACGACACCGGCCTTCGCTGGGTCCTGCGCCATCAGAACCTCACCCTGCTGATCGCGGTCGGCACGCTTGCATTGAACATTTACCTCTACGTCATTGTCCCCAAGGGCTTCTTCCCGCAGGAGGACACGGGCCGTCTCGGAGGCGCTGCGCGCGCCTCGCAGGATATCTCCTTCGACGCAATGAAGGTGAAGCAGGCGCAGCTTGCTCACATCGTGCAGCAGGACCCCGCAGTCGACTATGTGCTGGCCTTCGCCGGCAGCGGTGGCGGCGGCGCAACCACCAACGTCGGACGGATGTTCATCACGCTCAAGCCGCTCAGTGAGCGCAAAGCCGGCGCCGACCAGGTCATCAATCGGCTGCGTGGCAAATTGGCAAAGATTCCCGGCATCCAGCTTTTCCTGCAGGCTTCGCAGGACATTCGCGTCGGCGGCCGCGGCAGCGACGCGGAGTTTCAGTACACGCTCCAGGATTCCAACCTGGACGAG
>DASVAI010000488.1:0-18158 GCA_036376445.1 Acidobacteriaceae bacterium | reverse complement strand
GGCTACACCGGTGAAGGCTTCCATGGCGGCTACTGGAACCATGACCGCTTCATGTACAACCGCTCCGTCACCAACATCAACGTCACGAAAATCACGAACGTCTACAACGTGAAGGTCGTGAACGTGCACAACACCCGCGTGAGCTATAACGGCGGACGCGGCGGCCTGACGGTACGGCCCTCACAGAGCCAGTTCGCGGCCATGCGCGAGCAGCACGTACGTCCGCTGCCGACCCAGGTGGCGCATCGCACGCAGGCGATGCAGAATCGCCAGCAGTTTTACAACGTGAACAAGGGCCGTCCAGTGAATGCGGTTGTTACAAAGCCGCTTCCTGTGCATCGCGTGGTGCCGCGCCCGGTCGTCGTGAACCCCGGCGTCCACGGCGCAACCCGGCCTACACCGGTAATGACAAATCCAACCCGGCCCGCACAGCCGGGTGCACATCCGGGGCAGCCGGGTGCACATCCGGCGCCTGGACAACCAAACACTCCCGGCGTGCGCCCCACTGTACCGCCATCGCATCCGGTCGCAACGCCGAACCACACGCAGCCCGGCCGCCCCAACGCTCCTGTCGAGCATGGTCGTCCCGCGGTGGAAGCGCCGGCGCACCCGCAGCCATCGCAGCCTGCTCCCAGCCGGCCTGAGACAAGGCCTTCGCCGCAGCCGACGCACCCGCAACCGCAACCCACCACGCGTCCGGAGCAGCCAAGGCCGAACCCGCAACCATCTCCGGCGCCCCGCTCTCCAGAGCCCCGATCTCCAGAGCCGATGCGCCCGCAGCCGCCGAGACCCACTCCGCAGCCGCAGCCTTCTCCACAAATGCGGCCAGAGCCGTCGCGGCCAGAGCCGTCGCGGCCAGAACCGTCGCGGCCAGAACCATACCACCCAGCGCCTCAGCCACAACCTCAACCACGTCCCGAATCCCGGCCAACGCCGCCCAGGCCGGAACCGCGACCGGAGATGCGGCAGCCGCAGCAGCAAAACGCTCCGCATGAACAACAGCCGCAGGGCCGCGATTCACATCCGCACCGCTAAACATCCCATCGCCTCCAGCCGCTGCTATCCTTCCCGGATAGCAGCGGCATCTTCGTAACAGATGGAGGCACCTTTGCAGAGTTTTCTTTCTCGTAGCTTCTCAGGATCACTTCTGCTCCCGCTGTTCCTCTGCACAGTGCCGGTCCTGAGGGCAGAAACCCATCACTACGATTTGCGTGACCCGGATTTGGCGGGCGCCGCGCAGCGATACGACTTGGCCCAGGAAGGCAACGGCAACCGCGTGGAATTGGAGAAGCTTGTAGCCGATGACTACACGCTCTTCCGCGGAAACGGCAAGGTGACCGGCAAGTCCGGGCTGATCGACCTGATCTGCCATCCAGGCGCCTACACCAATCCCTACACCGTCGAGACGCCGTTCGTGCGCGATCTCGGGGACACCGTAATCCTCGGCGGCTGGGTCAATCTCACTGGCAGGGACAACGGAAAGCCGTTCCAGCAGAAGGCGCGCTTCGCGGATATCTGGCACAAAGGCGCGAAGGGCTGGCAGATCGTCTTTACTCAGGTAACGTTGAGCGATCATCCGTGAGTTGCAAATGTAATTTTTACTATTACTTTTGCTTCGCTTACCATAAGAACAGCAGAATCCTGAGGCCCGTGAGAAAATCCGATTGCAGAAATTTCCCACCGTATCGTGAGTCCAGAATGCCGGATATGCCCCGCCGCCCTCTTTGCCTGGTTGCACTGCTTGCGTCCTCAGCCTTCTTCGCACATGCCCAGACGCAGGGCACAGTTCCCACATTCACGCGAAATATCGGTGGCAACAGCTACACGCTCGCCGGACGCGATCCCGCGCAGAAAGGAACCACCGTCATCCCCACCGTGCTGGTTCCCATCGCGCTCACCTTCGAAGGCAAGTCCACGCGCATGGACGCCGCGCCCGACGTGCCCGGCATTCTGAACTCGCCTGTCTACGCTTCATACCATTTCCCCCGCGGCAAAACGCAATATGCCGACGCTCTGCTCCGCTCCACATTCTCTGACGGAAAACATGGTCAGACGCTGCTCGGCAAACCCGAGGTGAAACCCATCACCATCGCGGTTCCTGCCGGCGCCGGCTATCTGCTCACATCGAAAAAGAGCGGCCAGTCCTTCGCCGTCGTAGATCTGCAATTCATCCAGACGCAGCTCTTCCAGCAGATCCCGCGCCAGGATGGCAAGCTGGTCATCGCCGTCGCGCACAATACCACCTACTATGCTGACTCCGATGCGACCGTCTGCTGCGGCTGGGGAACGCACGGCGTCGATGCCGTCACAGGCAATTCCTTTGTGCTCGCCTCTTACATCCACAATGCGCCCGCCATCGTGCGCGACCAGGACATCCAGCCCCTCACCCAGCAACTGGCAGAGTTCTTCACCGACCCGCTGCACAATCCGCAGATCTATTTCCGCAGCATCGCCGCGCCCGGCAACTACTTCAACCCCTGGCTGCTTCCGCAGGTTTCCGGCGAGGAGCGCGGATGCGGCGGCGGCGGTGTAGGCTCCGACTACTTCCTGCTCGACCCGACCAACACCAATGCTAAGAATGCCTTTCCAGCTTCGCCTGCTTACACCGCACGCCTCGGCCATTTCACTTATCACCTGCAGAATGTCGCCCTGCTCCCCTGGTACTTGGGCGGTGCAGCTCCACGCGTCAGCGATCTGAGCTTTCCCGATGCGCGCACTCTGGCCGCGCCTGCACAACCCTGCCTCGACCGAATGACCGCGCTCGCCAATGCCCCTGAGCCCAGTGCGACGCCCACGCCATCCTCCGGTTCCACCAACGGCCACGAGCTCATCGGCTACTGGACCGGCTCGCGCTTCACCGGCGCAACTCCGTTCCAGCTGCACGAAATCGCGCCGCAGTGGGACGTGATCCTCGTCGCCTTCGCCTCGCCCGCAAAAGGCGCACCCGACGGCACGCTGCAATTCCAACCGCCGCGCGGCATCACGCCCGATCAGCTCAAACAGGACATCGCCGCGTTGAAGAAGCAGGGTAAGAAGGTGATGATCTCCCTCGGCGGCGGCGGCGAATACTTCAAGCTCGATCACGAGCAGGACGTACCCAACTTCGTGAACTCGGTAAGCAGCATTGTTTCTGAATACGGATTCGAAGGCGTCGACATCGATTTCGAAACTCCGTCGCTCGTCATCGCCCCCGGCGACACCGACTTCAAGCATCCAACCACGCCTTCCATCGTCAACCTGATCGCTGGACTCCGCCAATTGCGCGAGCACTTCGGGTCCAGCTTCATGATCAGTCTTGTGCCCGAGGGCTCACAGATTCCCGGCGGGTTCGCTAGCTACGGTGGCCAATTCGGCTCGTATCTGCCGCTCGTCTGGGGCCTGCGCGACATCCTCACCTTCGTCGATGTGCAGGACTACAACACGCCGCCGCTCCAGGGACTGGATGGCGAGATCTACGAATCTAGTTCCGTGGACTATCACGCCGCAATGACCGAACTGCTGCTTCACGGCTTCAACGTAGGTGGCGATCCGGCGCATTTCTTCCCTCCCTTGCCGCCCAACAAAGTCGCCGTCGGCTTCCTCACCGACTACTCGCAACCTGCCATCGTCAGCCAGGCACTGGACTTCATCATCGTCGGCCGCCCGCCTGCAGGCGCAACTTACAAGCTGCAGAATCCGGCAGGATATCCGGGAATGATCGGCGCCATGTTCTGGACCATTGACGCTGACCGGCACGACAACTATCGCTACTCCAATCTGATAGGGCCGCAACTGCACCGTTATCCGCCGGTCCGATAAGGTTGTCTCCATGCAACAGAGAACGCGGATTTTCCTGTGCCCGAATTTTCTGCGGTAGTCGGCAAACGAAAAATCTCTGCCGCATCTAAATAAAACGAGGGCCACGCGTCATGAATATTGCCGAATCGAGTGAGGTGGTCCATATGACAACGCGAGAGGCAAAACGAATCTGGCGTCATCGGCAGGCAATGATTGCCGCCCAAATCCGCAACTTGGAGAAATCACCGGAGAAGACGTCGCGCGACGGAGGGATCATTCGGCGCATCATTCACTGCTACAAGGCTGAATGGACACGTTACCAGCAACTGATCCACGCTTCCGACCGTTGCCGAATGCAAACCTGCTAGGAGAATCCAACTACACAAGAAGGCCCCATCCTAGGATGGGGCCTTCCTGCATTTGGCGGAAGTTTACGCGTTCGCGTGTTCGATCACCTGCTCGCGTACTTCGCTGTCGCGCTGCTGCTCGCTCTTTGACTTTGGCAGCGCTACCGCAAGCACATCATCAATGGTGTTCGCATAGTGAATGCGCACGCCGTCGATCTGCTCCGGACCAAGGTCCTCCTCCACGTTCTGGCGATTCTCCGCCGGCAGGATCACGTCCAGCACTCCGGCGCGTTTGGCAGCAAGGAACTTCTCCTTGATGCCGCCCACCGGCAGCACATTGCCGCTTAGCGTGATCTCGCCCGTCATGGCGGTCAGCGGACGAATCGGAGTGTCCGTCATCAGCGAAACCAGCGCCGTTGTCATCGCCACGCCCGCAGAGGGCCCGTCCTTCGGAATCGCGCCCGCCGGCACATGGATATGCAAGTCCTGCTCTGCCGTGAAATCCTCCTGCAGCCCTATTTGCGGCGCGTTGGAGCGCACCCAGGTCAGCGCCGCCTGCATCGACTCCCGCATCACATCGCCGATCTGGCCGGTCATCGTGAAGCCGCCCTTGCCCTTCATCCGATTCGCCTCGATGAACAGCACATCGCCGCCCGCCGGAGTCCACGCCAGGCCGACGGAAACACCCGGCCGCTTCGTGCGCTCCGCGATCTCCGTATCCACCCGGACCTTGATGCCGCCCAGAAAGTCATGGATCCTCGCACGATCGACAACCAGTGTCTCGGTTTTGCCCTCCGCGATGCGGCGCGCCTGCTTGCGGCACACCGTGCCGATCAATTGTTCCAGCTTGCGGACCCCGGCCTCGCGCGTGTAGTGCCGCACGATAAACTGCACGCTGTCCTCCGGGAACTCGATCAGCGGACGGCCATCTTCGCCGGGCTGAATGCCATTCTCCTTAATCTGCCGCGGAATCAAATAGCGGAACGCAATGTGTACCTTCTCCTCTTCGGTGTAGCCGGAGAGGTCGATGATCTCCATGCGGTCCAGCAGCGGAGCAGGCACAGGATCAAGCATGTTCGCGGTGCAGATGAACAGCACCTTCGACAGATCGAACGGCACGTCCAGATAGTTATCGCGGAACGTATTGTTCTGCTCCGGGTCGAGCGTCTCCAGCAGCGCCGAGGCTGGGTCACCGCGAAAATCGCGGCCCAGCTTGTCGATCTCATCCAGCATGAAGACAGGATCGTTCGTCTCTGCGCGCCGCAGCGCCTGCATGATCTGGCCGGGCAGCGCGCCGATGTACGTGCGCCGGTGTCCGCGGATCTCCGCCTCATCATGCATGCCGCCCAGCGAGATACGCTGGAATTTACGTCCCAGTGCCCGCGCAATCGAGCGCCCCAGCGAGGTCTTGCCCACGCCCGGAGGCCCAACGAAGCACAGGATCGGTCCCTTCATGTCCGGCTTCAGCCGGCGCACGCTCAGGTAGTCCAGGATGCGGTCCTTCACCTTCTTCAGGTCGTAGTGGTCCTCGTCCAGGATCTCTTTCGCCTTCGCGATATCTACCGCGCCGCCGGAGCTCTTTGTCCACGGCAAAACGGCCAACCACTCGATGTAGTTGCGTGTCAGTGAATAATCAGCGGCCATCGGCGACATCCGCGAGAGCCGGTTCAGCTCCTTGGTCGCCTCTTTCTTCACCTCTTCCGGCATGCCCGCCGCTTCAATCCGCTCCCGCAGCTCCTGAATGTCCTTCTGGCCTTCGTCCTGCTCCCCGAGTTCCTTCTGGATCGCCTTCATTTGCTCGCGCAGGTAGTAGTCGCGCTGCGATTGCTGCACCTGGTCCTGCACCTCGGACTGAATCTTGTTCCGTAGTTGCTGAACTTCGAGCTCCTTAGCCAAATGCTTATTGATCCGCTCCATCCGCGCGACCACATCCGGCGTCTCGAGCAGCTCCTGTTTCTCAGTCGTCGGCAGAAACGGCAGCGAGGATGCGATGAAATCTACCAGCCGGCCGGGATCCTCAATATTCAGGGCGATCGTCTGGAGTTCGTCCGACAGAGTCGGCGAAGACGTCACAATCTGCTGGAATTGCGATGTCACGTTGCGCTGCAGGGCTTCGATCTCCGCGCCCTTGGGCGGAGACAGCTCTCCGACCGGCTCCACCGCCGCAGTCATGAACGGCTCGAACTGGTTGAACTCGCCGAGTTTGACGCGTTGCGTGCCTTCCGTGAAGACGAACAGGCTCTGATTCGGCATCTTGACCACTTTGTGCACGGTCGCCAGCGTGCCTACCGAATGCAGGTCGCTCGGCTGCGGCGTGTCCACGCGTGCATCGCGCTGCGCCACCACCACAACGGTCTTTTCGTCGCCCAGCGACTGGATGAGCTGGATCGAGCTCTCGCGGCCCACCGTCAGCGGCAGCACCGCATGGGGAAACAGGACCGTGTCCCGCACAGGCAGGACCGGCAGAACCCGGCCGCCCGATTCGCCACCCTCACCCGGTTGATTGCGATGGGAGGGTTCAATAACGCTGAGAAAGTCGCTAGCCATGAGTGTCCTTATATCAAATATGTACACATTGGACGCATCAGATTTCCAAAGGTCGCAGAATTCATGCCCCATCCGGGCAACCCACGCGTCCCAGCCGCTCTTTTGGATAGGATGCCCGCCCACGCGTCCTGGCACATTGCCCCCAGAGTCTATCGGCGATCCCGTGGAATTGGCTTCCTGTTTGTGGCTCCATCACGCACATCGGTGCGTTACGACTGGTTTTTAGACGGTCGCGAACTCCGGAGCGGCAACAAATCGGCCCAGCACCTTGGACTCGGTCCCCAACGCCTGCATCGTGTCCAGCAGGCGGTCAGTGGCCTTCGCCTCGGGCATCAGGATGTCCATGAACACGTAGTAGTGCCAGGGATGTCCCTCCACCGGGCGGGACTGGATATGGACCAGATTTCCCGACGCCGCTGCTACCTCGCCCAGCACCTCGGCCAGAGTTCCCGGACGGTGCGCCACCCGGCAGCACAAACTCAGCTTGTGCGCTCCCTCCGGGTGCGAAGCCGCCGCGCCCGACTGTACCAGGAGGAAGCGCGTAAAGTTCTTTGCATCGTCCTCGACATTCTCTGCCAGCAGTGCCCCGCCATAAATCATCGCCGCATGCCGGCTGGCAATCGCGCCCGCCGTCGGGTCGCCCTGCTCCATCACCTGCTTCACTGCCCCTGCTGTGTCGTAGAAGGCAACCGGTTCCACCGACGGATGCTTCCGGAAAAAACGCCGGCACTGTGCTAGCGCAATCGGATGAGAGTACACCCGCCGAATCTCCTCCAGCCTGCTGCCCGGAATCGCGATCAGGTTGTGCTCGATGCGAATCACCGCCTCGCGCTCAATGAATACATCCCCGGACCGGAGCAGGTCGTAGTGTTCCACCACTGAGCCCGCAAGCGTGTTCTCGATCGGGATCATGATCGCGTCCGCCGCGCCAGTGCGCAGTTGTTCAAACACATCTGCGGAAAGAGCGCACGGCACGATCTCTGCATCCGGCACAACGCGAAGAGTTGCCTGATGACTGAAAGAACCTGGCTCGCCCTGAATAGCTATCTTCATGGATTCGCAAATTGGAAGTGATTTTTGATCAGCAGCGGCAACTCCATTCATGCCAAGCGCACCATACCATACCGGAGCGCACTGAATAAGCAAGGAGACGGATACAAATGCTCTGGACAATCTTCGTAGTACTGCTGGTGTTGTGGCTGTTGGGCTTCGTTGGCTTCCACGTGCTGGGCGCCTATATCCACATTCTGCTTTTGATCGCATTGGTTGTGCTGATACTGCAGCTTGTCGGTGGCCGGCGAACAGTTGCTTAGCATCGAGAGCGCCGCGCCCGCCCGCTTGTCGAGAGCGGCGCTTGAAACCACACACATGATCCAGCCTCACGGAGGGACACATGGATAAGGACCAGGTAAGCGGAAAATTCGATCAAACTGTGGGCAAGGCGAAGGAAAAGCTGGGCAACGCAGTGGGTAACGACAGATTGGCAAATGAAGGTGTCGCCGATCAGGTCAAAGGTGCCGCTAAGGAAACATGGGGCAACATGAAGGATGCCGCGCGCACCACGCACGATCGCCACGCAGCAGAGGCGGAAGATTCCGCACGCGCAAGTCGCGAGAACTTCACTGATAAAGTCGCCGACGCGAAAAAGAAGGCGAACGCCAGTATCGATGATTTCAAGGATCGCGAACGCGCGAAGCGCGAAGCCTCTTAACGGACGCACCCAGGGCTCTTGATGACAGACATACAGCCTGCGCTTCGGCGCAGGCTTCTTTTTGCCTGCCTTATCGGCGGAACGTCACTGCGATGGCTATGAAGCAGAAGAACAAAACCGAGATAATTCCGTTCAATGTGAAAAACGCCGCATTAAGCCTCCGCATGTCTTTCGGCGATACGATGGAATGCTCATAGAACAACAGGCTCATCACCACAACTAATCCCCACCATGCAATCGGGCTCAGCCGGAAGAGATAGAGTAGCCAGACGAGCAGCAGCAGCATGATCCCGTGCATCGCGCGCGCCATGCCGAAGGCCTTATGCAGCCCCAGCGACTGCGGAATGCTGCGCAGTCCCACGCGGCGGTCGTGCTCCGCATCCTGACACGCATAGAGCACGTCGAAGCCGGCGACCCAGAAGAGCACCGCCGCGGTCAGGACCAGGATGCGCGCGTCCAGACTGCCGCGAACCGCAATCCATGCCGCCGCCGGCGCAATCCCCAGCGCCAATCCCAACACCAGATGCGACCATCGCGTCACCCGCTTCGTGTACGAATATCCCAGCACGATGGCCAATGCCACGGGCGAAAGCAAAAACGTAAGCCGGTTCAGCCGGGAGGCCGCGAAGACAAACAGCAGCGCCATCGTCAGTGTGAATGCCCCGACAAATCCGCGCGAAAGCAGCCCCGCCGGAATCGCCCTCGATGCGGTCCGCGGATTCGCCGCGTCCAGCCCGGCATCGGCCCACCGGTTGAACGCCATCGCCGCCGAGCGCGCCGTCACCATGCAGACCACAATCCACACAAACTGCATCGGCCGCGGCCAGCCATCCGCCGCAAGCACTGCGCCGGTCAGCGCAAAAGGCAGCGCGAAGACGGAGTGCTCCCACTTGATCATCTCCAGCGTGGTGCCCAGGCTCCGCAAAAAAGCCATCCGCCGCTCCTCCCGTCTTAGTCTAGCCGGGAAAGCGCAGCGGATGGCTTCTGCCTCCTTGCGCAATCAGTCTGAAGCAGCAGAAAGCCGCCGCTACTGACGTTTCTCCTGGCCCGCGCCGGCCACCTGCAGATTGTTCGTGACACTGAAAACACCAGGCACGGTGTTCGCCTGAATACCCGCCACATTCTTGTCCGACTCGTTGTCCACAACACCCGAGAGGATGACATGGCCGTTCGTCACTGTAATGCGGATCGGGTTTGCCGGGTTGATCGCATATTTATTCAACGACGGATAACCATACACCCGGCGGGCTACCTGCACGCGCAGCCGGTCGTCCATGGGCGATACCGGGTCCACCTGGATGTTGTCGATCACGTTCTGAACCCCCGGCGTCCGTTTCGCAAGGTTCAGCGCCGAGTCCTTCGCGACCGGATCGAGCGCATGGCCCCCCATCGTTACTACGCCGTTCTGGACAGACGCCGTAATCGCATTGAAGGCGTTCCCATAGCCGACGCGATCGTAGGTCAGTTGCTTGCCGATTCTGTCGGCAATCTGCTGGTCGTTCGTCTCGCCCGCCTGAACCTGGATGTCATTCACGACAGCATCCACGTGTTTTACTTTGCGAACGTTCTTCTCAGCATCTTGCTTGTCCGCATAGAGCGGCACCGAGCCGGTCAGCGTTACCATGCCGCCGTTCACTGCAACCTGAACACCGCTAAACTTCTTGTTCTTCAGCTTGTCTTTCGCGTCCTTCAGGATCTGAGCATCGTTCTTGCCGGCCTCATCGGTCGCCGCCTGCGCGGCGGAAGGCCGGGTATAGAAAACAGCTGGGGCAACCAGCAGGGCAGCCACTATCGTGGTTTGCAGAATGCGCATCGTCGTTCTCCTTGCACATCACAGAAGCATCGGGAAGGATAGGCTGAAATGAATTGGAACACCTAAAGTCAGGCGAACCAAAGCCTAACACTATCCCCGTCTCTTTGCTAAGACGAGAATGCGCAGGCTTCGTTATCGATATCGTTTGTGTACCTTGAAAAGCAGGCTGAAGACATCGGCTTCATCGCGAACCGCGGTTACGGAGAAGGTTGGAGTCAGGTTGACCTGCGCCTGGATTAATTGCTGGGTGGTCGAGTTGACGCTCGTCGCGTAAGTGAGCAGCACCTGCTGCCCGATGTTTTGTGTCACCGTAATGCGGGCGCTCGATTGACCGAGCGACCCCGTGTAAGTCGGGTCGATCTTCACGCTGCCCACCCCGAACAGCTTTTGGATGCGGTTGCTGACCGTGGCATTCAGCGCGCTGCTCAGCAGGGCGTTCGTAGTTCCGTTCACCCCCGCCGCCTGCTGCTGGCTGGTGTAAATCGACTGCTCCTGCTGCGTGCGCCCCTGCGCCAGCAGCGAGATCACGTCCGCCTCCGGCAGCGGCGGCTCCGACCGGAAGTTGGGCGTCAGCTTGCTCGCGGTGCCGTGCAGCCCGATCGTCACGTCATACTCCTCTATGCGCGTCGTCGCGTCGAGATCAATAATCGGTTCGATCTTCACCGGGTTGGTGAAGAAAATGTCACCGTGCTGCAATTGATAGGTTGTGCCGTTATAAGTCGCTTTCCCCTCGGTAATATTGATGCGCCCCAGCACCGCCGGCTGCGCCACCGTACCCCGGATGCGCAGGTTCACACTGCCGGCAATCTGCGCAAACGAGTTCTGGAAATCCATCTGTGGCGCGGAGGTGATGTGCACATCCATCCGCACCCGATTGACGAAGGCGTTTGGGTCCGGCGGTGGCGATACGGCCCCGCTGCCGCCGGTCAGCGCGGCAAAATCCACGTTCTGGCCAAACAGGAAACGGGTGATCTGCACATTGCCGCTCACCAGCATCGAGCTCTCTGTCCCCTGCAGCCGTATCTTCGCGTCCGCCGTGCTGCTCAGCCCCGCATAGCGGAACCGCGTGCTTTGGAGCGTAGCCGTTATATCGCCATACACCCCGCGCTGGTACACGAGGAATCCGCCCAGCGTCACCGAACCGCCTCCCGTTGTGCCGGCAAGGTTCCGCAGCTCCAGCCGATCCTGGTTGAACACCATCGCGCCATTCAGGTGGCTGATGCCGTTGGGAATCTGCTGATAGGCAAGATTCACGTTATCGAAATTGAACTGCCCTTCCAGGTCCGGCTGCTTCAGCGGTCCCTGAGCCGTGAGGTTGAAATTGATATGGCCGGACGAAGAGATTTCCGGGCTGAAGCTCTGCGCCAGCTTCGCGTTGATGAGCCCATGCGCCTGCACGTCGAGGCCTTCGTCGCCCATCAGATCGGCCGTGCCGCCGGCGACCAGGCTGGTGTCTTCGGCATCAATTTCGAATTGGTCCAGCCTCACCACGCCGTCGTTCAATGAGGCGCGGATCGGGCCTTTGCTGTTCAGCGTCATGCCCTGCAGCATCACCCGGAACTGGTTGATCTCCGCCGTGCCGTCCATCAGTTTCGGCGTCTTCGCCGGGCCGGAGACATGCACCACCCCCGCCAGTTCTGAGTTCCCTTTTACGCCGTCGACATTCAGCAGCGACAGTACCGGCGCAAAGTCCAGCCGGGAGAAGGTCAGCTTCGCGTCCACCGGATACTCCCCGGTCAGTTGCATCTGTCCTGCAGCCAGTAGCTGCGCGCCTGCCAGTCCGGCGGTGGCGTTCAGCTGCAGCGTGTGCCCGGTCGTGTGCACATCCGCATTCAGATTCCCTGCCTGCTGGCCGTTCAGCGTCAGGTTCGCAAGAGCCAGCGTGCCGTTCACCTGCGGAGCAGTCGTCGTGCCGGCGGCGTGCAGATCGAAAGTAAGCGCACCCCCCATTTGCCACTTTGCCTTCTGCAGCCGCTGGATGTGCGAGAGATCGAACCCTGAGCCCCGCATCTCTCCGCGGAAAGTTTTCGCCTGAACGTTGTAATCGGCGTCGCCCGTAATCCGCCCGCCATCCTGCACAAACACGAGGTTCGTCACCCCAAACGACTCGCCGGCAAACTTCAGGTCCGTGTTCAGGCTCTTGTACCCTTCGCCATAGATCTCGCCGCCCAGCACCGACAAGTGCCCACCTCCATTGAGCGCATGCAGCGCGCCCCCGGCATGCGCCTGCAGATTCAGCGTGCCGGTCACCGGCAGGCTCCGCCCGCCAATGGACAGAAGATCCGTCACGCTTGCATCTGTAATCTGCGCCGTTGCATTCAGCGTCGAGTTCTTGTCGTAGGTCAGCTTCCCACGTCGTCCGTGCGTCGCATGCAACTGGCCTGAGCCAAGAATCGACGTCTTGCCCCGCGTCAGCGACAGGTTTGAAGCCGAGATCAGCGCAGGGCTGTACTCCGCGTCCAGTTCCAGGTCGTCCCATTGCACGGTCTGCCGAGTTCCCTGCGAAGGTGGCGGCGGATGGGGCGGCTCCGCGCTGACCGGAGTCGCCGGCTGGGGCGGCGGATGTGTCGCCGCCGCGGTTTCAATCACAGTGGCAAAATCCTTCGCGCTCAGGTGGCCCTTGACATCGGGATTCAGCAGCGATCCGGTGATCGTTCCGTGGAAGCCGGCCTTGCCGTGCAACTGCACCGGAATCGCCGCCACACCGCTCTTCCCGTTCGCCTTGACTCCGAATGCAATCAGCGCGCGATCAAATTCGTTCAGGTTGCTGGTTGTGAAGTCCGCAGTAAGGGAACTCGCACCGGTCATCGGGATGAACGCCGCCAGCCCGCTCGCCGTCAGCGACGATGCCGGCGTATGCAGCTCCACGTGCCGCGCGTTCAATTTGCCGCCGCGCATCGCAAAGCTCGCGTCAATTGCTCCATTCACCGGAATCTCGTTCGGCGTCGGCGGCCGTGGCGGTGCCAGCGTCACGTTCGTGCTCGCCACCATGTTGTTCAGCGATTTCTTCCAGCGCACTTCCCCGGTGCCGTCTGCCTGAGTGTCGAAGCCCAGGTTCTCGTATTTGTTAAGCGCAATGATCTCAAAGACCGTCTCAGGGCGAATGCCGAAAACTCGCGCGCGGATCGTGCCCTCCTGCTCCGAGGCTTTCGCTCCCAGGTAGTTCACCAGCCTCGCATTCGCATCCACCCCGCCCCGCAACAGCCGCACCTTCGCATCCGGCAGCGCGATCTCATCCTGCGTCATGCGCAGCGAGCTCGTCGCGTTGATATGGCTCAACACCAGTTCCGGCGAGCGATACGTTGCATCCCGTAATTTCAAATTGCCGCTCACCACAAATGATTCGGCCTTCGTTCCCTGCCCGCTGATCTCGAGACCGGCTTGGCCCGGCCCCAGCCCATCGAAAGCCGCCAGCGCCGCCAGCTCTCGCAGATCAATCGTCCCCTTTGCCCCGATCTGCCAGTTCAGCTTCGCCAAGTCCGGCACGGCGCCCGACGCGTCGAGGCGTGATTCGCCGGAAACGAAATGCAGTCCGTCCAGCTTCAACGAATGGCGCGCCATCTCCACACTGGCGTCCAGCTTCGAATGCACCGCCGGAGCCTTGCCCCGCTCCGCCGTCAGGTCTTCGATGTGAATCGTGGCCAGATAGCTCTCCGGCTGCGGCCGGTATGTAATCAATGTCGAGAGATTCTTCGCTGCCAGGTTCAACGGCATTGCCCGCTGGTTTAACAGCAGCACTCCATCGCTCACCACGGCCCGGTTCACCGCAAGATCCAAGATCGTGTCGGTCACCGGCTTCTTGCTTTGCGACTTCTGCTTCGGCTCCGGCTGGTTCGTCGATCCATCGGGATACACAATGAGATGAAATACAGGACGGTCAACCTCTAGCCAGCGCAGCCCCACCTGCGCTTTAAACAGGTTAATAATCTTCGCCTGCAGCGCGATCGTATCCACGTGCGCATACGGCGCCTCGCCCGGTCCTTCCAGCCCATGGATGGTAAGTTGGTCCACTTCCGCTTCCAGCTTCAGCGGATGCCACCGGAACCCGCCCACCTCCACTCGCCCACCCGTCGCGGTCGACAGCACATCCACCAGCTTCGCCCGCACATAGTTCGCGAAAGTCGGGGTGCTCGCAAACCACAGAGCCGCCAAAAACAGCACCACAATCCCGGCAAAGCAATACAGCACAAGGCGCCCAAAGCGGCGCCACCCGCTGTGCCGCGGATGCAGAGGCGCGGACTGCGCCGTAGTGCTCATGGCTCTCCTCGGCGTCGCGAGGGCACCGGAATGTCGCTGCCGATGCTGCTCGTGCTCGATGATGACGCATTGCCCAGGCTGTTGTACTGCGGATCCAGAATCAGCACACTGCCCGCGTCTTTCAGACTGCGGAGATAGTCGCCCAGCAGCACATTGACGTGCTCCTGCAGCAGTACCTCCTCAATGCGATCGGAGACCTGCGCCAGCGGCGGAGCCTTCAGCTTGCGCGCTTCAAACTCGGGCACGAGCTTTTCTTTGTAATACGTCTCGATCTCCGGCTTCGTGATGTGGATGCCGGTGCGAAAGCGCGCGCTGATGAAGTCCAGTAGCTGTATCCGTTCTTTCCAGCGCTTGTGCATTTCCTGCTCGGTAAGGCCATGCGCCGCAAGGAAGCGCCGCCATCCTTCCTCCGTTTCGCAGCGCTGCTCGGCGCACGCCGGAATATGCTTCCGCAATTCATCGATCCGGCGGTCTACTTCTTCATCGGTCGGCGGCTCTGTCAACTGCTGGTCCTCCATCTGGTCCAGCAGCAACTTCCTGTTGACAATATGCTGCATCGCTTCGAGTGGCGTGAACTGGCCACCAGGCATACCATACGGCTCGAATACGGCGAACTCCTGCTGCTCCCGCACATCGCTCGCCAGGATCATCTCGCCGTTGATCACTGCCACCGCGCGATCCAGCAGCAGAGGCTTCTCGTGCAGGGCTGCCGCCTGGCCGGCCAGTTGCGTCTCCCCGCTTTTCTGCGTCGCCAGGTTCACCACGCCGTCGGTCGGCTTCAGCTCAGGAAGAAACGTAAGCCCGTCGATGCCGGGAGCCACCTTGTTCTGTTCGGGATTGGTCTGCCGCGACTCCGTCGACGCGCCTGTGGGACCGATCGGCGTTGCCTGCGTACTCTGTGGAATCGTCCCGGTCTGCTGCGCAGCGGTGTACCGCGCCGCGCCGCACGTTGCCGCCAGCGCTATCCCCGTCCACCAAGCCGCTCTCGAGTACGTCGTCATCAGAATGTCTGCCCTATCGAAAAGAAGAAGTTAAAGTGATTCGCCTGACCCGTAGTCGGCTGCGGCACGTTGGAGGTCGAGCTCTGATAGTCATATACCTCTGGGAAATACGGCGGGTTCAGGTTGTAGCTCATATCCACGCGCACCGGTCCGATTGGCGTGCGGTATCTCGCTCCCAGCCCCAGCGCATGCGACCAGTACTTGAAGCTGCACGGCGGCTTCGCTTCCGTAATATTCAGCGAGCCGTCCGGATTCGTGTTCACCGTCGGGACGGTCCGGCAACTGTCCTCGTTCGGCTGGTGAAAATTCACAAAGCTGGGCCACACGTCGCTCGAACGGTTGAAGACGTTTCCCATGTCGTGGAAGAACACGAAACCGAGATTGTTACCCACCAACGGCAGGTTGGGATACGGCATCCGCAGCTCAAGCGTGTTCACCACCACCCCCGCGCCGCCCACCGGATACCCCGTCTCGGGATCGCGAGGGCCCGCCGCATTGATGGCAAAGCCCCGATGCGACGTTGCGCCGCCGGCGTAGAGACGCTCCGGCAGCGGTATCAGGAGTTGCGTGCCATCGCCGAACGCGCGCTCCTGACCATATCGCAGCTGCCGGGCAAACACCCAATGCCGCTTGCCGAAGTCGTAATACGACGAGTTCGTGAGGTCGATGCGGCTGAAGTTCGCCTCCGATCCGAACTTCGAGTCCGACAGAAAGATCTGCGCCGTATTCAACGTCCCATGGTGTGCGTCCAGCGGATCGTCGCGGGTGTCGCGGATCCAACTGAACCCCGGGCCACCTACGCGCGTCGGTTGCGAGAGCAGCGGAATCAGCGCCAGGCTCACCTGAATGCTGTTCGGGTCCACCTTCACCTCGCGGTATGACCACGAATAGATCAGCGTGGTAGGCCTGGTGACATGCTGCGTGACTCGCAGGGTGGCAAACAGCGATGACGCGGAAAACGTCGTCACGTTCTGGCTGCTCGTGTAGCCGCCCGAAACCGATCCGGTAAAATTCGGATTCTTAAAAAGCTCCGGGTACTGATACAAAAGCACCGCCTGCTGCTCCAGGTTGCCGTACCCCGTCCTCAGCGTCACCGACTGGTTCGTCCCAAACAGGTTGATGCGCGACACATCAAAGATCAGGTTGGGACTGATTCCAAAGTGGCCGTTCGATCCCCCGGAAAACGTGTCCGGGTTGATGCCCTGCTGGATCAGGTACGCCGACGAAGGCGTGTTCCGGTACGGCGTTCCCGTCTGCGCCTGGAAGCCGAAACCATAGGTCACGTCCCAGCGCTTCGCCTCGGTCGTCAGCAGCAGGATGTTCTTGCGCGGCTGATCCGACGAAGGATTCTGCACCGCTGTATCCACTTCATTGAAAAGCGCCAGGTTGTAGAGCCTTCGCTGCGAATCCAGCAGCGCCGTCTGATCCAGCGCCGCGCCCGGCCGCACGGTCACACGCGGCGCAACCACCGCGGGACGCGTATAGTGCAGCCCGGAAATCAGCACCTTGTTGACGAAGACCTGCGAGCCCTCATCCACGTTCATCGTTACATCCACGAGCTCTGGATTCTTGGCATCGCTGTGCTGTTCCGCAGTGACCTGCGCATTCTGATAGCCGTGGCTCAGGTAATAGCTCTGGATCAGATCGCGGTCCCCGGTCACGTTTAGCGAGGAATACGGTTGCCCCACCTCGGTGTTCAGCGATGGCCGCAACACGCTCTCCTGTATCTTGTGCATCCCGCGAATCGTGTAGCTGCCGATCTTCTGCTGCGTGCCCTCGTCGATCTTGTAAACCACGACGATATGAGCGGAGGTCTTGCCGCTCGCATTTTTCGTGTCGATGTTTTTGATCTCCGGCGTGACCACAGCGTGGCTGAATCCGTTGCCTTGGTAGAGCGCCGTCAGGTTATTCACATCGCTTTGCACCATCGCCTGGCTGTACGTGCCATGCCGTTCGATAAAGTTCGCCGGCCGTACGCTGATGTGTTCTTCCAGCGTGTCGTGATCGAAATACTTCGCGCCCTCGATGCGCACCGAATCCACACGATGCTCCACGCCCCGGTCCACTTTGTAGAGCACGGTGATCTCGTCTGCGCTGTTGTGCACCGGCTCATGGGTCACGGCGACGTCGAAATATCCCTTCCCCTGCAGATCGGCGCGGATATTGTGCGCTCCCTCGTTCACCAGGTCCAGGTCTACCGTGCCTTCCTCATAGATCGGCACCAGCCGCTCAATGGTGCTCCGGCTGTACTTCGCGCCCTCGACCTGCACTTTGACCAGCGGTCCTTCCTTCGCCTGGAAGGAGTAATCGACCTGGTTGGCGCCTGGACGGTACTCCTTCGACTTCAGCGTGACGGCTCCGGCCCAGCGTTGCTTCTTGTCGTAGTACTTGCGAAGCTTGGTCAGCGCACGGCTCACCGTCTGCCGGTCAACTTTCTTGCCCGCCTTCAACTTGCTTTTTGCGCGGAACTCCTCGAGCGACATGCCCGGCGTGCCATCCACCTTCACATTGCCGATGCGCGCCTGCCGCCCTGGATGGATGTTGTAGATCACATTCACCTGCGAGTTCGGAGCATCCAGTTGCAGCCGCCGCTCTACCGTTGCCTGGTAGAAGCCGCTATCCGTAAGCGCCTGCTCGATCGACGCCTGCGAATTGTCCAGCTTGCGCTGCGTATATCGGGTGCCCGGCTGCAGACGTGCCGAGCC
>DASVAI010000468.1:0-4955 GCA_036376445.1 Acidobacteriaceae bacterium | reverse complement strand
TCATGGGGCTCCGGCAACCAACGACCAATTCAATCCAGGAGGTGCCGCATGGAGGCGACGGATATCTACGCCTATCTCCGCGCAAACGCGGGAGAGCTCGGCGCGCGCATTCTGGAAATGTACCCGCCGCTGCAGAGCACGACGGATGACGTTCCCGGCGATCTCTCGAACCTTTTGCGGTCGGCGCTTCCGGCCCAGGCCATTGCGATTGGAGGGCTGGCAAAGCATCTTCGGAGTTCGCGGGCAGCACGCATCGTTGCCGAGTGTGGTGCGGGCAAAACCTTCATGGCACTCGCGGTGGCACACGTCCTCAGGGCACGGACGATCTTGGTGATGTGCCCGTCGCACATCGCGAAGAAGTGGGCGCGTGAGGCGATTAAGACGATCCCTTCTGCGCGGACGTTCCTGGTCGAAGACATGCGGAACGGCGGTGATCCAAAACAGGCGCATGGAGTTTCTGAGGTCCACCTCCGCAAGGGCAGGATCGCCTACGAGGGAATGCGATTGTCTCTTGCCGATCTGCGCGGCCTGGGACGAGATGGCTGGCGGCGGCGCTGCCCGCAGTGTTCGGTGTTCATCATTCCGAAGGACAAGGGCAAGCTCTCGTATTTCTGGCGCCACGCCTTCCTGACCGCGAAATGCGGTCCGGAACTCGGCGGTGTGATCAACCCGGATACGGGCTGCTCGATCGAGAATCCGGAAGGCGGACGCCGCACCCGGATGGATTTCGATCAGCTGAAGATCAGCGAGGAGATTGAGCGTCCGAAGGCGGGAACGGCGCTGTTTTCGCCGCTGTGGCAGGCGGACCGGTCAAAGATCCAGCGGATGGCGCCGGTCGAGTTCATAGGCCGCTACATGAAAGGGTGGTTCGATCTTGCCATCGCCGACGAACTGCATCAACTGGCAGGCGACACGGCGCAGGGCAATGCTCTGGGCGTGCTGGCACGGGCCGGCCGTAGACTCATTGCTCTCACGGGAACGCTGATGGGCGGCTATGCCGAGGATCTCTTCAACGTCTTCTACCGGATGGAACCGCAGATGATGGCGGCCGAGGGCTTTCCTTATGGAGGGGAAGGGCGGCGGAGCTTTCAGGAACAGTATGGAGTCCTCGAAACCATCGAGAAGATCCGCGAGGAAGATAACGCCTGTTCGCGTGCTTCGAAGAAGACGGTGCAGGTCGTCCGGAAGCCAGGTGCCTCACCCCTGCTGTTCGGCAAGTTCCTCATGTCAACGACGGCATTTCTGGCGCTCGAAGATATCGCCGACAACCTGCCGCCGTACACGGAGAGCGTGCTCTCCTGCGAGATGAGCAAAGAGCTTGCGGTTGCCTACGAGGAACTCGAAAAAGCTCTGCGCAACGCCATGGCGGAACATCGCGGCAACAAGAGCCTGATGAGCGTGCTGCTGAATACGCTCCTGCTCTATCCCGATCATCCGTATGGTTTCGACGAGATCTGGGCGCGGGCTCTCGATCCAGCGACGAAGGAGTACTACAAGTTTCTGGTCGCACGGCCGCGAGAACTGAGTCGGGAGGACCTGTATCCGAAAGAGTCCGCGCTGATCGACGACGTGCGGAATGAACTGCGGGAGGGCCGGCGATGCCAGGTGTATGCGACCTACACGGGCGAGAAGGACGTCAATGCACGGCTGGAAGAGGTGTTGTCGGACGCGGGGCTGCGTGTCGCCGTGCTGCGAGCCTCTGTACCGACACAGAAGCGGGAGGAATGGTACGACCGGCAGCTCGAAGCGGGCATTGAGGTAGTGGTCTGCCATCCGAAACTGGTGGAGACGGGACTCGATCTCCTGGCTTTTCCGACCCTCTACTTCTACCAGACTGGTTATTCTCTTCATACGCTGCGGCAGGCCAGCCGGCGCTCCTGGCGCATCGGGCAAAGACGTCCGGTGCGGGTGAAGTTCCTCACCTACAAAGGGACCATGCAGGAGGTCTGCCTGCGGCTCATGGGCAAGAAGATGCTCGTGGCGCTGATGATGGAGGGCAAGTTCTCCGGCGAAGGCCTCCAGTCTCTCGATGCGGACGAGGACCTGATGTCCGCGATGGCGCGGGAACTGGTCGAGAAGGCTGGGGTCGGCGAATCTGCCGATCAGGTCTGGCGCCAACTCGATCGGGAGCGGTCGAAGCAAATGGGACCAGCTACACAGGAAGTTGAACAGGGCGCAGATAACGGTGCGCTGATTCCCATCGATGCGGCAGGACTCGACGGTGGGTGCGGTATCCATTTGGCATCGCCGGTGAGAGAGAAGACAAGGCCGGATTCGCCTCCGTGGCCGGCCACGGCGACCAGCGATCAGCCGATCCAGCTCAGCCTCTTCGGCTGAAACAACAATCAACAAATGCGAGAGGTGGACCTATGTGCGAACAGCGCGCAAAGACTCGTTGTGTGCAATGTGAACTGGTGCAGTGGGCGGACCATGGGAATTGCCGCCGCTGTGGCCAGGTCCTGCCAGCGCCTGTCGTGAATGTCGTTGAGCGGGTGGTGGAGAGAGTCGGCTTCCAGCAGGACTCCCAATGCCTGCTGAACCTCCAGGAAGCATGCAAGATCATCTCCGCCACGGCAGCGCGGCTGGAAGAATCCACGGCCCAGCAGAGTCTACCCGTGCGCCTGGATGCGCTCTCGACTGTCGAGACGTTCCCGACGCTTGATGAGATGGAGCGAGCGATGATCATGGCCGCTTACAGAAAATCCAATCGCAGGCCGGTCGAGGCGGCGCGCATGCTGGGTATCGGCAAGACGACCTTCTATCGCAAGCTCAGAGAAATACTCCAAGTAGCAGCGTGAGTTTGCGAGGATGATTCAGCGCGTTTGACCGAGATCCGATCTGGAGGTACAACCCTCTTCGCTGGAAACACTGTCGCCCATCCAGCGACAGCCTCAAGTTCCTGGCCGGAGGTCAGAAATGGATATGTACAGAGCGACTGGTCACGATTCGGTTGAAGAGAACCCGCGAGCGGAACAGTCAGGCAAGAACGCGCCTCTGGAGCTTCTAGCAGGCTGCTGAAAAAGACCGTTTGCCGCCCGAATTTCTCCTCGTGGGCGGCTTGGGTTCAGCGGATTTATCACTTTGTTGCAGGTGATGCCGGGTGCCTGGCGGAGCGGAAGCTGGCCGCCTGGCATAGCTCGGCCTCGTCAGGCCGCGGATGGAATCGGAACCAGCTTTCGCAGCCGAACCAGGTTATAGGCCGCCGCCGCGAAGGTGAAGATCCAACCCACTCTGAATAACCCGCGATGTTTCAGTTTGCGCAGCAGCGCGATGTCTTTCAGCCAGCCAAAGCACTCTTCGATACGCTTGCGCTTCCGCTGGCTGACGGCGTAACCCAGGTGCCGCGTGGTGCGAGCGTCGATCGCGCTGCCGCCGCGCCGGCCCGTGTTGCGTGCCACATGCGGCGTCACGTTGATGTGCCTGCATTCAGTCACGAACTCTGCCGTGTCGAAGCCCTTGTCGCCGCCGACGGTAATGCGATGATCTCCCGGAATCTGCTCCAGCATCAGCAGCGCCGCGTCCCGCTCCGCCCGTCCGTTGGCCTCCAGAAGCTCCGCGTCCATAATCAGTCCGTTGCGGTTCTCCACCAGCAAACTTCCGCTGTAACTCAGCTTCGCCTCGCGGCCCTTCGCCTTGCGTGCCAGCTTCGCATCCGGATCGGTGCTCGACTCGTGTGTTTCGTTCGACCGCTTCTCGCCGTGAAAATCCACTGTCGGATTGCTGGGATCGTCCGGAGGCGGCGCATCCTTCTTATCCTTCGCCTGAAAGCTCTTCAGGCTCGCCCACGCTTCCAGAAGCGTGCCGTCCACCGTGAAGTGCTCGTCCGAGACCAGCCCTGCTCCACGCGCACGTTCCACCACCTGGGCCAGAAACTCCTTCGCCACTGCCGCCTCCAGCAATCGATCCCGGTTCTTCGTGAAGCTGGTCGCGTCCCACACTGCCTCGTCCAGGTTCAGCCCCACGAACCAGCGGTAGAGAATGCTGTAGTCGATCTCCTCCATCAGCAGCCGCTCCGAGCGCACCGAGTACAGCATCTGCAGCAACTGCGCTCGCAACAGCTTCTCCGGCGCAATCGAGGGCCGTCCGGTATCGGAATACATGGCTTCGAACAGTGGCGACATGGCGCTCAGAATCTCGTCAGTCAGTGCCCGCACCGCTCGCAGCGGATGGTCCTTGCGCACCCGCTGCTCCGGCGACAGATAGCTGAACATGTGCCCCTGCTGCTCATCCGTTCCTCGCATAGCTCGGTCTTACCATGCACCGATGCTCAGCGCCAGGACTTTTTCAGCAGCCTGCTAGAGGGCATTTGAGCTACTTCTCCGCGATCGCAACAGAAGCGCGCGTAGTCTCCCAGTCGATGTTCATCGTACAGCCAGTTCCGGACTTCTCGTAAGAAATGACAAAATTCTCGACCGGCGAGGAAAGCTCAGCCGTGCTCATGTCGATTCGAGCCAATTCATCACTCTCGTACTTGTAAGGGATGCCCCACTCTCCAGTCTTCCGATTCACGATGAGAGTCCATTTTCCCGCTGAGGGAATGGTGAAGATGGTGTATTTTCCGGCTGGGATCAACTTGCCGCCAACCAAGAAAGGACCGGTGGTCACGAAAGTTGTGGCTTCATTTGCGCCAGTGCGCCATACCTGGCCAAAGGGCACAATACCGCCGTAGATCTTCCGGCCGTTCATACGAGGGCTTGAGTAGACCGTATTGATCGTTTTGCCAGATCCCAGATCACAGGAGGCCGATGCAGACGGGCTTACTCTTTTTCTTTGACACCCACCGAGGAGCACGAGGCTAAGGGTGAAGACAATCAGTAGTGCAATTCGTTTTTGCATGGATTCCCCTTTTGAGATGCCGCGGCATCGGACGTCTCTACTTCAATTTGTCTTCGTCGTCCAAGCTTTGGTTCTCCTTCGCCATCTTCAATCGCGAGGAAGCTGCCCTTCTAGTAGAG
>DASVAI010000461.1:0-2540 GCA_036376445.1 Acidobacteriaceae bacterium | reverse complement strand
AGCGGATGAGCTCGGCAACATCGGCCGGGGACATGGATCCGCCCGGGGGCGCGACCAGCGGCGAGGCGGAGTATTGCAACGTGTGCTCGAAATAGGGCGAGTAGATATTGATCTTGTAAGCAGCGAGACTGCGGACCTGCCGCTTCTGAAATTCGAGCGTGGGCACCGGGCCGCGCGAGAGATCGTCATCGAGGCCGCGATGCGCGAGCGCAGGCCAGTCGCGGATGGTGGCGGTCTGGAGCAGCGCATTCGTCCTGTCAGCAGCTCCATCGCCGGGAGCTTCTCCAACTATGACGAGCTGCTTGACCGTTTGTGCGCCGTAAAAGAGGCCTGCGGCTGTTTCGGCGATGACGGCGAGACCGCGCCGGCGCGGCAGAATGACGTAGCCCTCGTCGTGCATCGCCGGCTCGAAGCTGATGTGCGCAGAAGCGAGGAGGGCGCGGGCTGTGGGCGTATTGGCGCGGAGCAGTTCGATGACGGACCCGGCGGTGCGGGCCGGGATACCGCGTTCCTTGAGCGTGGCGCGGAGATCTTCCATGGTGAAGCGGTCGTCTGCATCGCGAGAGGCGTTGCGGATGAGGATGCCGCGTTCGAGCGGGAGGAGCTTGGCGGCCTGGACTTCGCGCGGCATGGGAATGAGCTTGAGCGCGGGAGTGGCCTGGGCCGTCGCCGTTCGGGCGAGAATGCAAAGGCAGATGATGGCAATCAGAAAGCGGCTGGCGGCGCGTGGGGTTCGCGTGATGGAGATCATTCCGTCCTTTGGCAGTGCGGTTTGGATGCGCTCCCAATGTAACGCGCCTTCGTTCTTATAACTGGAGGCAAACTCCTCGCGGACATTTTCACACGGTTTCAGGTATAAACGTGTGTTTCGGAGGGAAATTGCATGGCGGAGCTGCGCTATCAGTCGGGATTCCTGAATGAATTTGCTACCGAAGCCGAGCCGGGCGCTCTGCCGGTCGGACAGAATGCGCCTCAGAAGCATCCGCTGGGGCTGTATGCGGAGCAGTTCAGCGGCACGCCGTTTACCATGCCGCGCGGGCAGAACCGGCGGTCATGGCTGTATCGCATTCGTCCCTCGACCGTGCACAAGCCCTATACGCCGGTACGCGCGCAGCGGTTGATCCGCGGCTGGCCGAACCCGGAGGCGACCACCACGCCCAATCAATTGCGCTGGAACCCGGAGCCGATTCCGCAGGGCGCTGTGGACTTTGTGGACGGCATTATGACGATGGGCGGGAATGGCGACTTGTCGGTGCAGTCGGGCTCGGCGATCCATGTCTATGTCGCAACCCGCTCGATGCACAAGCGCTTCTTCTGGAATGCTGACGGTGAGTTCCTGGTCGTGCCACAGCAGGGACGGCTGCTGATCTTTACCGAGATGGGCAAGCTGGAGGTGGCGCCGGGGGAGATCTGCGTGCTGCCGCGCGGGCTGAAGTATCGCGTGGAACTGCTGGAGCAGTCGGCGCGCGGCTACATCTGCGAGAACTATGGGCAGCAGTTCCGGCTACCGGACCTGGGGCCGATCGGCGCGAACGGGCTGGCGAATCCGCGCGACTTCCTGACGCCCGTCGCGGCATACGAGAATGTCGAAGAGCACGTGGAGGTGATCGCGAAGTACGGCGGCTCGCTGTGGTGCAGCGGCATGGAGCACTCGCCGCTGAATGTGGTGGGCTGGCACGGCAACTACGCGCCCTACAAATATGACCTGGCGAGCTTCAACACCATTAACACAGTGAGCTTCGATCATCCTGACCCGTCGATCTTCACCGTGCTGACCGCGCCGAGTGAGATTCACGGGACAGCGAATATCGACTTCGTGATCTTCCCGCCGCGCTGGATGGTGGCGGAGCACACCTTCCGCCCGCCGTGGTTCCACCGCAACGTGATGAACGAGTTCATGGGGCTCATCTTCGGCCAGTACGACGCGAAGGCTGAGGGCTTCCTGCCCGGCGGATGCAGCCTGCACAACTGCATGAGCGGGCACGGGCCGGATGCGGAGACCTACGAGCGCGCGACCAGTGCGGACCTGAAGCCGGTGCACCTGGAGAACACGCTGGCGTTCATGTTCGAGACGCGCTTTGTGGTGCAGCCAACCAAGCATGCGCTGGATAGCTCAACCTTGCAGCGGAACTACTTTGAGTGCTGGCAGGGGCTGAAGCGCGGCTTTACGCCTCCCGGCCGGTCATGATCGCGCCAGTACTTCGCGCGCTGCTTGCAGGGCTCATCGACTACGCCGGGCTCTTTCCGCCGGCTGCGCTGTCGATGGCCGAGACTGTCCGCAACTATGACGGTTACATCCACGGCGAGCATGCGTGGATGCTGGGGCGGCTGATTGTACCGGCGGCGCGGCTTGCGGAGTATGCCGATGCGCTGCACGGCTCGGGGCTGGACGCAACCGATTGGCGGTTGAGTGCGCTGGCGACAGCGGCGGACGCCGAGACGATTTGCCTCTTCAACGATGGGCCTGCAGAGTACGGCAGGATCGACACGCTGGAGATCAAGGCGGCGGATGTGCACGAGATAGAGTGCGCGACGGTCGC
>DASVAI010000455.1:0-7344 GCA_036376445.1 Acidobacteriaceae bacterium | reverse complement strand
TCATTTGGTGACGAACAACAACCTTCAAGTCCTTTGGCTGGACGACTTTAGCGGTAAGTCTCTTGTTATGACGATTTTAACTCTCGGAAGACGCTCTATCACCCAGTGAATAAAAGACTTGCAGGCCGAGCTCCAGCTGCGGGGAGGGGGGAGGGGAGGTGCGCCCGCAATGCGACACTCCACTCAGGTCTCGTCGTGGTGGCCAAACAAGCGACTCGGGCGCTCGAGCAACACCCATGTGCGCACCATTCAGCTAGGCGCTGGTTATTCTCCGTTGTCGGTGGGGATGATCAGCAGCACTTCGACGGCGGCGGCCTGGCCGTTTTGCATTGCGGGGCGGAAGTCCCACTGCTTGAGTGAGTCGAGGATGAACTTGGTGTCGGCGAACTCGTCCGGGAAGATTAGAGCGAGCTTCTCCAGCCTGCCGGCGGCATTGAGCAGTCCGTGGATCAGGATGCCGTCGGTGTTTGGCGTCACCAGGTTTGGCCGCAGGATGACGTAGGGCCAGGGAGCGCTGAGCCGCGGCCCCTCGCCGGCTACCGAAGCTGTCTCGGCTGTTGCCGGCAGCGAGTACTGCAGGATCCAGTTCTTTGACACGCCCACGTGGAGGTACACGGTGTAAGCCATGCGGCCGTTCCATACCTTGGCGGCCTCGGGATATTCATCTGAAACCGAGGTGCCGACTACCACGACTTCGAAATGACCATTCTTTGCCTGCGTGATGCGCGTGGTCGAAGGCGTGGCCGGCACTCCGGTGCCGTTGCCCAGGCTGGCATCGCCATCATCGGTTCCATTGCCGGCGCCGCGATGATCGCCTGTGCCGCCGGCGTCCGCCACCTGCGTGCCCGTATCGCCTTCGCCGCTTCCGGCGCTGCCGCCTTCCTTACTGGTCTTATTGTCACCGCTGCCGCCGGGGGCGGTCCCCTGGGGCAAGCCGCGCAGCACAATGCCGGAGCCGCTCCCCGACACCACCTGGTTGGCCAGGGGAATGACAACAGTACCGTCCGCCATCTGCAGGTCGGAGAGGGACAGCACGCGGCCCCCGGTCGGAATGCCTTTGCCCGGCGCCGCGGTCTGGGGAACCTGCCCTGCGGGCGCCTTTCCCTGGAGCGTCATCGGAGAGACCGCCGTCGGCAGCGGCATGGGCGCGGATGTCTGGAAGGGCGTGGCGGTGATATTGATGTTCGCGATGGCCTGTTCCGTGTTGGGCAACTCCACCGACGCGCGCACCAGCGGCACCGGCGTAGGGGGCAGCGGCGGCGGATTGATGTTCTTCTGCACGCCCGGCGACCAGATCACCACCGTCGGCAGCGGGATTTCGTGAGTCAGCTGCACCTTGGGCGCGTCGGGCTGGATAAGTGTGATGCGGCTCGGTGGCTGGTCCTCAAGGATCGACGGCGGAACGGGAATGCCGCCCTCCGCCGCGAGATGCCGGCTGGCATGCTCGGCCGCGCGCGGGGTGTTGTCTTTGACCACGTGGCGAGGCGGCTGGATGGTATGGAGGTTCAGAAGCCGGACGATGTAGGTGCGGCTCAGGGCAAGGTGGTTCTCGGGCGGCGCGTGCTTCACCCACAGCAGGATGAGCAGGAAGACAACGAGGTGCAGGACCGGCGACACGACGAAGCCCGAAAGACGCGGCTGTGACGGAGGCGGCGCGGGAGCAAACAGCGTGATGATCGGACTGCCTCGCATTGTGGCGGACGCCTCCTCGAGAAGGACCCGCTCGTCATACAGCAATTGGGTCACCAGGAATATCCGGGTAACTGACTGAAAAATCGAGCCGGATCCATCAGGCGTGTCTACCCAGCTACACAAGCCGGCTGCCGGGTATACATGTGTTCACACCTTTGCCGGATGCCCGCCCTAAATCCATGATTCGGCGTTACAAATCTGCCGTCGTCTTTGGCACTGCAATTGCCCAACTCGGGTTGGGAAGTAGTGCGCGCAAGGCGCCGGGTGTCCTCCATGAATCGAAGAATCTTTACCGTACTGGCGACCGCGTTTGTTGTGGCCGCTTTGTGCAGCTATGTCGTCTACCGGCTGGTGGGTGGCCGGATGATCGCCGCGGCGCAGCACCGGACCGTCGAGGTGGTGGTCGCGAAAAACAACGTCAAGCTGGGCAGCGTTCTCAAGGATGCCGACTTGACGACAGCCCCCTGGGTAGGAGCTCCACCTGCGGGCGCGCTGCTGAGAGTGCAGGATGCTGTCGGCCGCGGCGTTGTCTCTGACATTTACCAGGGCGAGACAGTGATGGAGAACCGGCTGGCGGCGCCCGGGGCCGGAGGCGGCCTTGCCGCGACGATCCGTCCCGGCATGCGCGCATGCGCGGTGAAGGTGAATGACGTTGTCGGTGTTGCCGGCTTTGCCACGCCGGGCATGCGGGTGGATGTGCTGATCACTGGCAATCCGCCGGGCAGCAGCCCCACGGCTGTGCCGCGTGTGCGCACGATCCTGCAGAACATCGAAGTGCTCTCGGCCGGAACGGACATTTCGAAGGACGCCGAAGGCAAACCGCAGCAGGTCCAGGTGGTGAATCTGCTGGTCACGCCCGAGGAGGCCGAGCTGCTGAGCCTGGCCGGCAATGAGACGCGCATCCAGCTTGTGCTGCGCAATCCGCTCGATACCGACTTTTCGAAAGCCCAGGGAACCACCGTCGCCAGCCTCTTCGGCGACGCACCGGCCAAGGCGCAACCGGCAGCCGCGCCACGCCACGCCGCAGTCAAGCCCGTTGCCCCGCGCGTCTACCTGGTCGAAGTCATCAATGGCTCCAAACGCAGTGAAGAAAAATTCGTCGCAAACGAGGACAAACAGTGAGAGCTCGGACCAGTGTCACGATGGCTTGTATCTGTGCATCTTCTCTCTTTTTTCTGGCTGAGCAGCCTTTGAATGCTCAAGCCGCGAATCCGACTCCGCAGCGCGTCCAGATCGCCGGTCAGGATGCGACGAACGATCTGGTGGTCTCGGTTGGCAAATCTGTGGTGATTGATTGTGCCGATCGGGTGGAGCGGATCACGATCGGTCTCGGTGAAATTGCCGAGGCCACCGCAGTCAGCCCGACCGAGATTCTGGTGAACGGCAAGACGCCGGGCGAGACCAGCCTTATCGTGTGGGAAGCCGGCGGCGGTCGCCAGTTCTTTAACCTGAGTGTGCGAGCGAGCCGTGCTGTCGTCAACGACCGGCTGGAAGGGCTGCGGCGTCAGTTGCGCACGGAGTTGCCCGACCAGAAGATCACCGTCACCGCGGAAGGCGATCAGGTCTTCCTGCGCGGAAAGGTGAAGGACCTGGCCAGCTCCGATCGCGCCGTGCAGATCGGGTCGAGCGTAGGGAAGGTGGTGAACCTTCTCTATGTCGCTGTGCCCGCGGCCGAGCCGCAGATCCTGCTCAAGACGAAGTTCGCCAGCGTCGATCGCACGACAGAGCGCCAACTCGGGATAAACTTCTTCAGCCTCGGCGCAGGCAACACCATCGGAACCGTGACAACGGGTCAGTTCGGTGCGCCGAGCATTAGCAGCCCTACGGGCAACAACCCAACGGCAACCCTCTCCGATCTGCTCAATATATTTGTCTTCCGGTCTGACCTGGATCTTGGCGCGACAATCAAAGCGCTGGAGCAGAACGGGATGCTGGAGGTGCTGGCCGAGCCCAACCTGCTCACCGAGAACAAGAAGCAGGCCAGCTTCCTGGCCGGCGGCGAGTATCCGATTCCGGTCGTACAGGGTGCGGGCGTAGGCGGTGTGGGCGCCGTCACCATTCAATATAAGCAGTACGGCGTGTTTCTTACCTTCATTCCCAGCATCACGCCGCGCAACACCATTCACCTGCAGATCATCGCGTCGGTGAGTTCGCTTGATTACGCCAACGGCGTCACTATCTCCGGCTTTACCGTGCCCGGCATTTCGGCCCGATCGGTGAAAACCGAAGTTGAGCTGGCGCAGGGCCAGAGCTTTGCCATCGGCGGGCTGCTCGACAATCGTGAGACGGAGACGCTGATGAAGATCCCGTTCATCGGCGATGTGCCGGTGCTTGGCAAGCTCTTCCAGTCGATGCAGCGGAGCCGTTCCAACGCCGAGCTGATGGTACTCGTCACACCGGAGCTTGCGTCCCCGCTGCCGGCGGGCCAGCCCACACCGCAACCGAATTATTCGCAGGAGTTCATGCCGCCCAATTCGAATATCCCGATGTCCAACCCCACGCTTCCGGTGACGGCAGCGGCGGTTCCAGCGTCGATCCCGATCGAGCAGCTGCTGGACAGCCTGAAACCGGAGACGCCGCTTAACTCCGACATGGGGCCCGGCGGCGGCGGCGGATACGGCGCATCGGGCGGCGGCACGCAGATGACGCAGCCGATGACGCACTGACGTTGCCCGCTTGGTATGGTCGCTTGGGTCCGCGGATATCCTCCGCGGATCCGCTCCATTTGTTCAGGAATGTATCTATGACAGACTTCTTTCCGTCAGCATGAAACCCTCATCGCCGAACACGGAGAAGAGAAGCCCACGAGTCGTGATTCGCAATCTTACGCGCAATACGCTGCTGGCCAGCGGCGCGGAGGTGGCAGACCGCGGTGCGACACGCCGTAAGGGGCTGCTAGGCCGCGATGGGCTGGCTGCGGGAGAGGGCTTGTGGATCGTGCCCTGCGAGGCGGTTCACACCTTCGGCATGCGCTTTCCTATCGACCTGGTCTATCTCAGCCGCAGCAGGCGGGTGAAGAAGGTGCGGAGTGCTGTGCCAGCCTGGCGCGTATCCGCCTGCCTTTCCGCGAAATCAGTGCTGGAGCTGCCCGCTGGCACGATCGCGCGGACACAGACTTGTGCGGGCGATCAGCTTGAGCTGTCTTCTGAAGCGGAGTAAAGCGGCCGCGGCGCCACTTTTCGGCACTACATTCCCCCACCTCGGAATGCTTTTCGGGAGCACCTGTGTACGTTCTGTCCCGCTTCCGGCTTCAATGTAAACCCCTGTAAACACCCGTTCCCGCGACCGCTGGCTAAGTCATTGATTCAGTGACTTATCGCGACTTAGCCCGATTGGTTCGCCATTTGCTTTAAGAGCTAACAGACTCATTACCCCAGTTCTCTGGGAAACCTAATTGCGAGGATCGAGAGACATGAAAGAGAAACTTATGTTGCGCTGCATCCAGCTCCGGAATCTGATTTCGGACGAACAGGGCCAGGACCTGATCGAATACGCGCTTGTAGTTGCGCTGATCGCACTGGCGGCAACTGCCGGCATGAACACGGTCGCGAAGGACATCAACCAGGCATTCAGCAATATCGGCAGCAAGCTGACCACCTACACCTCGTAGCAACGGGCGTTGTTTCCGGAGACGGAATAGCGCTGGCATTGCAACGTCATGGTTCTCTAGCATTTGTCTGCCGGGCGGGGCTACGGTTCGAAACTGGACCGCCCGCCCGGCGGGCAAACAAGAGAGATGCAAATTACCAGTAAGGGAGACCACTATGCAGGCACGCTTGTTACGGCTTCGCTTCATGCTGCACGACCTGATGCATGAAGAGGGTCAGGACCTCATCGAATACGCACTGGTCGTGGCGCTGATTGCTCTTGCGGCAACGGCCGGCATGAACACAGTGGCGACAGATATCAACCAGGCATTCAGCAATATCGGCACCAAGCTGACCACCTACACCAGCTAGGCTCTTGCCTGTTTCATATCGGGAGATTGGGGACCCCCGGCCCCTCCCGGAATTAATCATGGTGGAAGACTTCTTCCATCGCCGCCCACCACTCGCCTTCGCCACGGTTTTCGAGCGGCTCCTGCATCGGCTCCATAATGGCCCACCAGCGCTGGGTCTCCGGATCGGCAGCCATCTTCCGCATGTCCGCCGCGTAGTCCTGGCCAATGTATTCGAAGTAGCCGAACAGCAGGCCATCGCGCAGGAAGATCGAATAGTTGCGGATGTTACAGCTCGTAATCGTGTCCAATACGCCGGGCCATACCGCGGCATGGTGCTCGCGGTACGCCGCTTCCGCCTCGGGCCGCAGGCGAATCATCATTCCGTAGCGTCGCATGGCCAAATGATGACATACGCCACCGATTTATCTACTGCGGGGTCCAGTGCGGCTGCGCTGCGAACAGGCCATCCATGATGGCAATATGGAAGGTAATGTAGAGGCCGAAGACCAGGCTGAGCACGCCGGAGGCAATCCCCAGGCCCCGGTTGAATGGCGCGAAGCGCTTCCGTGTGTAGGCAAAAGGCGCGCCAATCATCATCGTGATCAGCATCATGCCGGCGATGGTGCCAATGCCGAAGACCAGCAGATATGCCGTTGCCCAGCGCGGGTCGCGAATCTCCGCCAAAACCAACAGCGCGACGGCAGCCGAGCCGGCAAGCCCATGAACGAGCCCCACGGCCAGCGGACGGAAGAAGTGATAAATCCCGAGCGTCTTCAGCAGGCGGCCGCTGTTCGGCTTCACCGGGTCGAGGTGCATGTGCACCTCCGGGTTGTGGCCGTGGATATGCGCGTGCCTGACGCCGTCGTGTTCGTGCACATGCGAATGCACGATATTTTGAATGTGTGCGGGACTGTGAGTGGGCGTATGACGATGCGTGATCCGCTGCGTGACGCCGGTAAGGCTGAGAATGCCGAGCAGGATCAGCATCAGGCCGACGGCCAGCTCCATTGCCAGGCCGGCGCGCGGCGGAATCACCAGGTGGAAGAGGATGATGAGCGCGCCCACGCAGAAGATGGTAACGGTATGCCCGATGCCCCAGAGCACGCCGATCAATCCGGCGTGGCGCACGCTCTGCTGGCGGCTCACGATGGTCGAAACGGCAATTACATGATCGGGGTCCGTCGCGTGGCGCATGCCCAGAACAAATCCCAGACCGATGATCGCCAGCAGATTCATGATGCAATTATCGCTTTTGTCGCACCGCGGCGCGGGAAGTATCGGCGGGGGGCTTGCTCGGTCACACCTGGCGCAGCAGCCGGTAAGATGGACGCACGCGAAATTCTATCGGATTTCCGCGAAGCAGATTTCAGCAAAGCATGGAGTGTGACGGCGCGATGTACGGAGCGATGCAGCAGCAACTTCAGCAGAGGTTGAGCGAGATTGAAAAGGCGGGTCTGTACAAACGCGAGCGAGTCATCACCGGCCCGCAGCAGCCGGAGATCACCGTGAAGGATGGCGAGGTCCTCAACCTCTGCGCCAACAACTATCTCGGGCTTGCGAACCATCCCGACGTTGTCGAGGCCGCGCAACACGCCATGCAGCAGTGGGGTTACGGACTGGCCAGCGTGCGTTTCATCTGCGGCACGCAGTCCATCCACAAGCAGCTTGAAGATGCCCTCAACCGCTTTCTCGGTACCGATGACACCATCCTC
>DASVAI010000457.1:0-2809 GCA_036376445.1 Acidobacteriaceae bacterium | reverse complement strand
TTTTCAGACGGTCATCCTTCCGCGGCGCGCTGCCGGACGCCTTCGCCTCACGCGACTCTTCTACATCGCTACGTGGCTCCCCTGGCGTGCCGTCGCCATGTGCATTCACCATCCCCGAAAGCGGGAGACGATTCTCAGCTTCTACGGACCACTGTCGCTGATCTTTCTGCTGATCGTGTGGGCATGCGGAATGGTCTTCGGCTTCTCGCTGATCTACTACTCGCTTGGAAACCCATTCAACGATTCATCGCGCCAGCTCAGCTATTTCTCTGATCTGTATGTGAGCGGAACGAACTTCTTCACGCTCGGGCTGGGAGACGTTACGCCTCACGGCCAGATCGCTCGCGTGCTCTGCACGCTGGAGGCCGGAACGGGCTTTGGATTTCTGGCCGTCGTCATGGGCTACTTCCCTGTTCTGTATGGCGCGTTCTCGCGGCGCGAGGTCAGCATCTCACTGCTCGATGCCCGAGCAGGATCGCCGCCGACGGCAGCCGAGCTGATGCGACGCTATTCGTTCGAGGGCTCTGAAGTGGAACTCTCGACGCTGCTCACGGAGTGGGAGCGCTGGTCGGCGGAACTGCTCGAGAGCCACATCTCCTATACACTGCTGTGCTACTACCGTTCGCAGCACACCAACCAGAGCTGGGTTGGCGCGCTTACGGCTATTCTTGACACTTCGGCTCTGCTGATCGCGGGTGTGCGCGGCCACGAGGCGCGCCAGGCGCAACTGACTTTCGCCATGGCCCGGCATGCGCTGGTCGACCTGGCCCAGGTCTTCCTGCTCACTCCGGCGCAGAACGTGCCTGACCGCCTTCCTCCAGAGCGGTACGAGCAGCTCTACACGCTGCTTTGCCAGAGCGGCGTCAGCGTCTGCCGCGATGGCCAGTCCTACGAACGGCTTCGCAGCCTCCGCGCCCTCTACGAAGGCTACGCAACTTCCCTCAGCAATCACCTGTGCATGCCGCTGCCGCCGTGGATCGCAGAGCAGCCCCACAAGGACAACTGGCTCGCTGTTGCCAAGGTGCGCAAACAGGCCGAATCGGAGGATGTTGCGATCGAACCGCACAACCTTGCCGAGGTGATCGACCAGCATCACGAGTTCTGAACCTCGGGCTGTACTCGGCATCACACCCGTGCATCCAATCGGCAATGTACGATAGCCGAGACCCTTCCATCACTTGTGTCTAATTGGATAGCCTGTAAACCATAGGCGGGAGCACGACTACCCATATGAAGAACTCTGTTCTGCACCACGACACCACCTCTACCCAGACGCCCCCGACAACGAATAAACACCTGATTCGCTGGGTCGAAAAGATGGCCGAGCTCTGCCGTCCCGACAATATCCACTGGGTCGACGGCTCCAAAGAGGAGTACGACTTCCTCTGCGATCGTCTGGTCGCCGCAGGTACCTTCACCCGCCTCGACGAGAAGAAGTGGCCCGGATGCTTCTATGCCCGTTCTGCTCCCAATGACGTAGCCCGCGTGGAAGACCGGACCTTTATCTGTTCCCTTTCAAAGGACGCGGCCGGGCCGACCAACAACTGGGAAGACCCCTATTTGATGCGCCGCCGACTGAAGCAGCTCTTCAAAGGCTGCATGCAGGGCCGAACTATGTACGTTCTCCCCTTCAGCATGGGTCCCGTCGGATCGCCCATGTCCGGCATTGGCGTTCAGCTCACGGACTCGCCTTACGTGGTCGTCAATATGCGGATCATGGCGCGCATCGGCGCGCCCGTGTTTGCCGAGATCGATAAAGACGAAAAGCGCGTCGTCCCCTGCATGCACACGGTTGGAGCTCCGCTGAAGCCTGGTCAGCAGGACGTGCCGTGGCCCTGCAACGACACCAAGTACATTGTCCACTTCCCGGAGACACGCGAGATCTGGTCGTATGGTTCGGGGTATGGCGGCAATGCCCTGCTCAGCAAGAAGTGCTTCGCATTGCGTATCGCCTCGAACATCGCCCGCGACGAGGGCTGGATGGCCGAGCACATGCTCATCCTTGGCGTCGAAAGCCCTGAAGGCGAAAAGACCTACGTGGCCGCGGCGTTCCCGTCGGCCTGCGGCAAGACCAACTTCGCCATGCTGATTCCGCCCAAGGCTATGTCGGGCTGGAAAGTGTCCACCGTCGGCGACGACATTGCCTGGCTCAAGCCCGACGCAAAAGGCCAGCTCCGCGGCATCAACCCCGAAGCCGGCTTCGTCGGCGTGGCTCCCGGCACCAGTGCGAAGACGAACCCCGCTGCGATGGCGGCCCTCTCGCGTAACTCCATCTTCACCAACGTGGCGCTTACGCCAGACGGCGGTGTCTGGTGGGAAGGCATGACCGAGAAGCCCCCGGCTGAGTGCCTTGACTGGCGCGGCGACAAGTGGACGCCCGCCATCGGCAAGAAGAACGGCACCACCGCCGCTCATCCGAATGGCCGCTTCACTGCTCCGGCATCGCAGTGCCCCACGATGGACCCCGACTGGGAGTCGCCGGAAGGCGTACCCATCAGTGCCATCGTCTTCGGCGGACGCCGCACACACACACTGCCGCTCATTTACCAGGCTTTCAACTGGTCCAGCGGCGTCTACATCGGCGCAACCATGGGTTCTGAGACCACCGCTGCCGCCGCTGGGGCAGTCGGCAAGATCCGCCGCGACCCCATGGCCATGCTGCCCTTCTGCGGTTACCACATGGGCGACTACTTCGGGCACTGGCTGAAAATCGGACAGCGCCCGGGGGCCAAGCTGCCGGGGATTTACTACGTGAACTGGTTCCGCCAGGATGAGAACGGGAAATATTTGTGGCCGGGATACGGCGACA
>DASVAI010000443.1:0-4201 GCA_036376445.1 Acidobacteriaceae bacterium | reverse complement strand
AGCTTCAATCCCTTCGAAGACACGGCACCCAAACAGGCGCCGAAGAAATCCGATGAGATCGCTGCCGAATCAGCGGAAGAAGAACGCCCCGCATTCCGCAAACCCGGGGACAAGGCCACACTGCCCGAGCTGATTCGCTTCATCAACGATCGCAGCGGCTACATCCGCGTGTTGGAAGACGAAGGAACGCCGGAAGCCTTCTCCCGCATTGAAAACCTGAAGGAACTCGCCAACGCCGCACAGGATGCCGAAGAGCGCGGCGAAACGCTCGCGGAGTTCCTCGATCACGCGGCGCTGGTCAGCGATACCGACCACTACAAGCCGGATAGCCGCGTCACCCTGATGACGCTGCATTCCGCCAAGGGCCTGGAGTTCCCGCTGGTGCTGCTCTGCGGCATGGAAGAGGGACTCTTCCCGCACTCGCGCACGCTCACCGATCCATCCGGGCTCGAAGAGGAGCGCCGTCTCTGCTACGTCGGCATGACCCGCGCGATGGACACTCTCATCCTCAGCCGCGCGCGTTATCGCCGCCGCTACGGCAATGACATGCCGGACGCCGCCATCCCGTCGCGGTTCCTCGAAGAAGTTCCGCCGCAACTGCTCGAAGACCTGAGCGGCGGCCGGGAGCGCGCTTCCTCCTGGGGTGGCTATGCAGCCGCCTACGCCAGCGGCTCATCGTCCTTTGCCCGGCGCGGTAATCGTTTCAGCGACGAAGGCGAACGCCACTACAGCTACGAGGACGAGGACCAGAGCAGTCACCAGAGCAGTCACGAATACGCAGCTAGATCGCGCCGCGATGCAGGCTCCATCGACAACATCGCCAGCTTCTTTGCCGGTCGCGGCGGCGCAAGCGCGAAGCGGCCAAAGCTGCCGGTCCCCGAGCCGGGCGGCGCCGTCGGCTTCCGGAATGGCCAGCGCGTTCGCCACCCCAAATACGGCGACGGCATCGTCTTCCGCCGCGAAGGCGACGGCGACGACGCGAAGATTACAGTACAATTCACGAAGTTCGGCGTGAAGAAGCTGGTCGAGAAGTTTGCCCAGCTCGAGCGGGTTTAGCTGAACGAAATATCAGGAATCGAGACTTAAGCATGGCGAATACCACGAAGATCGAAGATACACAGGAACGCAAAAAGCTGAAGCGGGCTGCCCGCAAAAAGGCCGCTCCCAAGGCGAAGCGCACCACACCCCGCGGCTCCAACAAGAAGAAGATTCGCAAGCTGACGCGCGGCCAGAGCAAGCGCTAACCAGAGAAACCAACGGCGCAAGTGACAGTTGCGTCGCTTTTCTTGGCCGCTGTTTGCGACCAGCACCTGAGTCACCCACATAAGCCGGCCGGGTGCGCCAACGAGCGCACCTCTCAAGATACGCGCGCAGGCGCCGTCGTCCGGATGGCGAATCCTCTACAGACGCAGCGAAGATAGCTTAAGGTAGTGTCACGCCGGCTGCTGGCCGGAACTCTTCTGCCGGAGTCATCGCTTCTGTCGCAACTCTTCGCCCGCAAATCCATCGACAAGCTGATCAGCGATTCCGAGTGCGAAGAACACGCGCTCAAAAAAACGCTGGGCCCGTTCTCGCTCACCGCGCTGGGCATCGGGGCGGTCATCGGCTCCGGCATCTTCACCGTCATCGGCACCGCCATTGCTGGCCAGCGCTTCGATGTCGCATCCATCTCCGACACGCCGCTGCTTGATTACATCATCCACCGCACCGCGATGCTCGGCCGCCCCGGCGCAGGTCCGGCGCTTGCGCTTTCGCTGGTGCTGGTCGCCATCGTCTGCTGCTTCACCGGCCTCTGTTATGCGGAACTGGCCTCCATGATTCCCATCGCCGGCTCCGCCTACACCTACACCTACGCCACACTCGGTGAACTGGTGGCGTGGATCATCGGCTGGGATCTCATCCTCGAGTACGCCTTCTCCAATATGTCGGTCAGCGTGGGCTTCGCCGCCCACATCGTCGACTTGCTCGACTGGTTCAACATCCATCCGCCCATCCAGTGGATCTCGCCCGCCTATCTGCCAACCGGGCTGCAGGACTTCGCCGGTCACGATCTCTACGCGCCTGGCTGGCACTTCGGCTTCAACGTGCCGGCCTTCCTCATCGTCATGCTGCTCACCGTTATCCTGGTGCGCGGCGTGCGCGAGTCCGCAGAGACCAACAACATCATGGTGCTCATCAAGATCGCCGCCATCCTGGTGTTCATCTTCGCCGGCGCATCATTCATCAAGCCGCATTACTACCATCCGTTCTCGCCCAATGGATGGTCCGGCGTGCTCACCGGCGGCTCCATCATCTTCTTCACCTACATCGGCTTCGATTCTGTCTCCACCGCGGCAGAGGAGTGCCGCCATCCCCAGCGCGATGTCCCCATCGGTATCATCGGCACCCTCATCGTCTGCACCATCCTCTATATCGGAGTCGCCGTCGTGCTCACCGGCCTTGTGCCGTGGCGCAGCATGATGGGCGACGCTGCCCCCGTCGTCAACGCGCTCAAAAAGCTCTCCATCGCCACCGGTGTCTCACGCCTGCACTGGATACGCCTCTTCGTGCTGCTTGGCGCGTTGATGGGCATGATCTCCTCCATCCTGGTCTTCCAGCTTGGACAGGCGCGGGTCTGGTTCGCCATGTCGCGCGATCGATTGCTGCCCGCGGCCTTCAGCCGCATTCACCCACGTTTCCGCACGCCCGCGCTGGCCACCTGGGTCGCCGGCTTCGTCGTCGGCGTCCCCTCCGGCATGCTCGACATCGGCACTGTCTCCAATCTCTCCAACATCGGAACGCTCTTCGCGTTCGTGCTGGTCTCCATCGGTGTGCTCATCCTGCGCTATCGCGAGCCTGATCGTCACCGCGCCTTTCGCGCGCCGCTCGGCCCAGTCTTCCCCGTGCTCAGCATCATCTTCTGCATCGTGCTCATGATGGGCCTCGAGGTCATGACCTGGCTGCGCTTCTTCGGCTGGCTAGCCATCGGCCTGGTCATCTACGCCCTCTACTCCCGCAAGCGAAGCGAGTTCGCCACCCGCTGATCAGCCCGGTGCTCAGATGGTTTCGGAGTGCCCTTCAACAATTGCCTTGGACTGTACGTTCTAGCGAGGTACGAGGAGCAGATCCTATAAGCCGGAGCAATCGCTCCCGCTTTTTCTTTCTTCACGGCAATGCTGGTTACACTTGAAGGGTGAGCGAATCCACCAGCGAATTTCTCCGCCGCCTGCCGAAAGCGGAGCTGCATCTTCACCTGGAAGGCGCCGTCACACCGGAGACGCTGGTCGAGCTCAGCGAACGCCATCCTGAAGGCCGGCTTTCGCTGGAGCAGGCGCGTGCGTTGTACCGCTACGTCGATTTCACCGGCTTTCTCATGGCCTTCAAAGCCATCACGGAGCGCCTTCTCACCCCGGATGACTACGAGCTCATCACCTGGCGGATGGCGAGTGCGCTCGCCGCGCAAGGCATCGTCCACGCCGAGGTGTATGTCTCAGTGGGCGTCGTGTACTACTGGCGTCGTATCGAGTTCGAGCCGCTCTTCGCCGGCATGGAGCGCGCCCGCCTCCGCGCCCAGCGTGAATTCGGCATCACCATCTTCTGGATCTTCGACGCGGTGCGCCACTTCGGCGTAGAAGAAGCGGCGCGCGTCTTTCACAAAGCTGCCGAAATGCGCCATGAGCATGCGTCGATCATCGGTATCGGCATCGGTGGCGACGAGCGCCGCATGGGCGCCGAGCCCTTTCGCGAACTCTACGCCGAGGCTCGCGATGCAGGCCTGCGTCTCACCGCGCATGCCGGCGAAACTGTAGGCCCGGAGAGCATCTGGGGCGCGCTGAACGTCGGCGCGGAGCGCATCGGCCACGGTCTCTCCGCACAGCTTGACTCGGAGCTGATGGACATTCTCACCGAGCGCCAGGTTCCCATCGAAGTCTGCATCACCTCCAACGTGCGCACCGGCTCCTGCACCTCGCTGACCGCGCATCCAGCGCGACGCTACTTCGAAGCGGGCCTCATGATCACGCTCAATTCCGACGATCCCGCGCTCTTCGGCAGCGACTTGCTGGGCGAGTTTCATATCGCCGAGAGCGAGTTCCAATTCACCGAGGAACAGCTCCGCGAACTCGCGGCGAACTCCATCGAAGCCAGTTTTCTGCCGCCGGATCGCAAGGTTGCCCTCCTGCGGGCGATCGATTCTGTGACCAAAGGGCTATCCGATGTAGCA